>CAYVPT010000059.1:0-9844 GCA_964453865.1 uncultured Dehalococcoidaceae bacterium | reverse complement strand
CGTCGCCCTCTGGATGTACGCCGGCGGGAAGAACGCCTTCCTCCAGGACGCCAATACCCTGATTATGAAGACCCCCGGCCTCGTCGAGGTGATAAAGTATATCAAGGAGACCTTCCCCGGCATCGACCGCATCACCAGTTACGCCCGCTCGAAGACGGCCTCTCAAAAGACCCTCGCCGAATTGAAAGAATTGCGTCAGGCCGGGCTTTCCCGCATTCACATGGGGGTGGAGTCCGGGTACGACCCCGTGCTGGCGTTCCTCGATAAGGGCGTTACCGCCGCCGAGCATATCGCCGGGGGCAGGAAGGTGGTGGCTTCCGGCATCTCCCTGTGTGCGTATGTCATGCCGGGGGCGGGCGGTAAAAAATGGTGGCGGGAGCACGCCCTTGAGACGGCTAAAGTCATTAACGAAATCAGGCCCGCCTTTATTCGACTGCGCACCCTTACCATCCAGCCGCGGATGCTTTTGCATGAAGATGTCGTCAGCGGTGCCTTCGTACGCCTGACCGATGAAGAAATCGTCGCGGAAATCAGGCTTTTTATTGAGCACCTCGATTGCCCCGCGCAGGTCGTCAGCGACCACATGATGAATCTGCTGCCGGAGGTTGAAGGCAGACTGCCGGGAGATAAGGAAAAGATACTGGCGGCCATCGGGCGCTTTCAGGCGCTGCCTCCGGATGAGCGGGATATTTACAAGCTGGGCCGCCGTCTCGGCCTCTATAACAGCCTGGATGACCTTGATGATGCCGCGCGCCACGAGGAGGTCGCCCGGGTTATGGCCGGAATCGATAGAAACAAACCTGACACGTTCGACGATATATTATTCAACCTGATGGAGAGGTACGTTTGAAATGTCTGCCCTGGCTCGGGAAATCGGGGACTTACTGCGGCGGAAGGGTCTAACGCTGGGGGTTGTGGAGTCCGCCACCGGCGGCCTGATTTCCCACCTCATTACCGGCGTTCCCGGCAGTTCCGATTACTTTAAGGGTTCGGTAACGTCTTACGCCAACGAGACCAAAATCAACATTATCGGCGTTAAGGCTGAGACACTGAAAAAACACGGTTCGGTCAGCCCGCAGGTCGCCGAAGAAATGGCGGCGGGGGGAAGAAACCTGCTCTCGGTGGATATCTGCATTGCGGATACCGGTATCGCCGGGCCGGCCGGCGCCACGCCGGGTAAAGCTGTAGGACTTTTTTACATCGGCCTCGCCCATAAAAACGGCGTATTCAGCTGTAAACATGAGTTCCACGGCACCCGTGAAGAGAACAAGAAAAGCGCCGCCTCGGCCGCTTTACAGTGGCTGAGAGAGTACCTGACCGGTCTTGAATGACGCTAAAGAGATGTGAGAATGGAAATAACCCATTCGTATGAAGGGCTCAGCCGCGAATACTTCCGTGTCAGGAAGGGGACGCCGAGGTTCGCGGCATTTGTTGTTTCCCATGCAGGACTCGATAAAAATCCTCAAAGTCGGCCTTTGACTATACTGGAACTCGGTGTCGGCTCCGGTCAGCAGACCGAGTTTATAGAAAACCGCCTTGGTGTTGCCGGAATCTCTCGATATAAGATTCTTGCCTGTGATAAATCATCCGACCAGTTGGACCTGCTTAAAGAGAGGATGGGAAAAGGTGAGATAAGCAGTCGGGTCATTCCGGTGCACGTTGACTTTGATAGGTCGCCTCTACCTCTTGAATCGGAAAGCATCGACCTCAGTTATATGGCCTGGGTTTTGCACCACCTGGCCGACCAGCAGAGTGTTCTCAATGACATTGCCGGAGTCACTCGGAAAGGGTCCGGACACTTCATGTACCAGGTAACCATAGAGGATTTGGAGAACCATCAACTGGATGAATTTTTTCCGATGAAATACGAGTACGACAAGCAAAGATATCCCACACTGTCGCAGTTAAGGAAGATGTTTTTTGAAGCCGGATTTTCTTTTGAAAAACCACAGGTTATAAAGCGAGACGCCCCGAGTCTGATTAACCGGACTCTCCTTGAAAGCGTTGAAAACACGAGCATTGATTCTGTACTTAGAATGATAAGTGATAATGACCTTGATGCCTTTACCGAAGGGGTAAATCGACTTAGAAAAGAAGTGGAAAAGGCCGAGCGTTCCGGGCATTTTCGGGAGTATCGTCCTGTGGACAGGAAAATATTCTGGGGAATTAAGCAATAGCTAATCCCCCCCATTCGACTGTTATCTTTTCCCACCCTGACCACCCTCGCATCATCCCCGGCTTAACCCGTAATCACCCCACCGCCTCACCCGGGGAGTTTAAGAGGGGCGCAGCCCCTCTTTCTAAATACTTTCCCCTTTCCTGTGAGACCTCGTCAGGAGAGGGGGATATAGGGAGTGAGGTAGATAAAATTGCCTTCCTTACGCGTCAATGCTATACTCTGACCATATTCTTAACTGGATTGGAGATTATTCTGTGAAAAGAATTGATGAACGGGCTTATGACGAACTGCGGCCTGTAAAGATAATCACCGGCTACCAGAGCTTCCCCGAGGGGTCGGCTTTGATTAAACTGGGTAAGACCCACGTATTATGCGCGGTGACCGTTGAGGAGAGAGTGCCCCCCTTTCTCAAGGGGAGCGGTACCGGCTGGATTACCGCCGAGTATGCCATGCTGCCACGCGCCACCATCACCCGCAGCCAGCGCGATTCTGTTCAGGGCCGGGTGGGCGGACGCAACCAAGAAATCCAGCGCATTATCGGGCGTTCGCTGCGGGCCGTGGCTGACCTTGACTCTCTGGGTGAGAGGACTCTGGCGGTTGATTGCGATGTCATCCAGGCCGATGGCGGTACCCGGACGGCGGCGATTACCGGCGCTTATGTCGCTTTGCACCTGGCGTTGGAAAAGTTGAGGGACATGGGTATAATATCGTCGGTGCCTTTGAAAAGTGCCGTGGCGGCTACCAGTGTCGGTATCGTTAACAGCTATATGATGCTGGACCTCTGCTATGATGAAGATGCCCAGGCCGGTGTGGACTTTAACGTGGTGATGACCAGCCAGGGTGAATTCGTGGAGTTACAGGCCACCGCCGAAGGCAGGCCTTTCAACAAGCAGGCCATAGACGATTTGCTGACGCTGGCGGAAAAGGGTATCCGGCAGCTTTTTAAAGTGCAGCAGGACGTTTTGAAAGTGACGAAGTAGTTACGGCCTCACCTGCCCCGTACCGAAGATAATCCACTTGTAACTCGTCAGCTCTTTCAGCCCCATTGGACCCCGCGCGTGCAGCTTTTGCGTGCTTATGCCTACCTCCGCCCCCAGCCCGAACTGACTCCCGTCGGTATACCGCGTGCTTGTATTAACGTATACCGCCGCGGCGTCCACCTCATTGAGGAACCGCATGGCGGCGTCATAGTCCCCGGTAATGATGGCTTCGGAATGCCCCGAGCCATATCTCTCGATGTGTTCCAGCGCTCCGTCCAGTGATTCCACCACCTTTATCGCGGCAATTAATGCCAGGAACTCCCTGCCCCAGTCTTCCTCCTCCGCCTTTTCCAGTTTCAGGGACTTATCGTCTTTCAGGATTGCCATCGCTCTCTCGTCGCAGTGCAGTTCCACTTTAGCCTTATTTAGTTCAGTGGCCATCCCTGGCAAGTAGCTTTTCGCAATGTCTTTATGCACCAGCACCGTGTCCAGGGCATTGCAGACGGTGGGCCGCTGCACTTTAGCGTTATAGACGATGTCCACTGCCTTCTGTATTTCGGCGCTTTTATCCACGTACGTATGGCACACCCCGATGCCCCCCGCTACCACCGCCATGGTGGCGTTCTCCTTGACGGACTTTATCAGTCCCGCCCCGCCACGGGGCACTATCAGGTCGATGACGTCATTCATCTTGAGCATCGCCTGCACCAGGGAATGGTCGGTGTTATCAATGAACTGCACGCAGCCATCGGGCATGCCGGCCTTTTCACAGGCTGACTGAATTACTTTGACGATGGCCGTATTGGAATTTATCGTCTCTTTGCCCCCGCGCAGGATAACGGCGTTGCCGGATTTCAGGCAGAGCGCCGCTATATCCACGGTGACATTGGGACGGCTTTCGTAGATGGTGCCGATAACCCCGACGGGCACCCGCTTCTTACCGATTTGCAGGCCGTTGGGCATAGTGCGCATATCGTAGACTTCCCCGACGGGGTCGGGTAATGCCGCCACCGCTCTCGTGTCCGCCGCTATCCCTTCGAGGCGCAGAGTATCCAGCATCAACCTGTCGAGCAGCGCAGCGCCCATCCCGGAGGCTTTTGCCGCAGTGTAGTCCTTCTGGTTGGCGGCCAGTATCTCCTCTTTCCTAAGGAGCAGGTCGCCGGCGATATTATTCAGGGCATTATTTTTAATGTCAGTTGAGATATACGCCAGCTTATGAGCCGCCGCTTTGGCGGCTCTCCCCTTGGCTTTTAACCCCTCTATGGCTGATTCCATGGCTGGCTCCCTTTCAATTTTCCAGAGGTCCGGTTCCTTTGATACCGAAGCTGTCGATCACCAGTTCGAAGGAGGAATAAGTGTTTATCCCGGTCAAGCAGGTTCCCCGCCGACCGTCTTCCAACTCTATGATATGTTTACCTACCGGCATTATACAGTTTTCGGGAACAATTTCTCCCCACCACTCTACGCCGGCGCCGTTCTGGGATTTAAAGAAAAGTTCGTAGGTGATTTCGTCGAGATAGCCCCCGTGGCTATCGTATAATTTGCCTTTGCCCCTGAGTATCTGCATGGTATTCTCCGTTCCCCGCGGAAAAAGAGAATTCTCCTAATACTCGAACTTCCCGCTGCCGCTGAAGTGATAAACGTAACGCGGCGGTAGACTCGTGACCGCCCGGTTCACCCGCTTTTTCAGATTACACCGACTCTGCCGTCCATCCTCCAGTTCCAGAGTATACCCCCCACCGTCCTTGATTTGCTTGTATTCGATAAGCGTAAGCTCCCCCCACCAGCGGTGTTCTTCCTCGTGCTGGAACTGGTAGTTGACACTGGCAATAAGTTCATCATTGATGGAGTGGTAGAGTTTCCCTATCGGCACTTGGCTCCTCTCTTTCCAGTAGTGTAAGGTTGTTGCGGTGCACTACCTCCGGTCCGTAATCGAAATTGAGTAAACTGGCGATTTTATCCGATTGAGCCCCTTTGATGGTATTTATATCGCCGGAGCTGTAATTGGTGATGCCATAGCCCAGGTGAATTCCTTCCGCGTCATCAATAGCCACGATGTCCCCGCGACCGAACCTGTCCTCGACTTTCTCTATTCCGGCCGCCAGCAAGCTGCGGTTCTGTTTCTTTAGCGCCAGGGCGGCGCCGGCGTCTATTATCAGTTTGCCCTTGACGGAGAGCCCGGAGAGCATCCAGCGCTCCCGACTTTCCAGGTTCCTGACGGTGGGAAGAAAGTGCGTCCCGACGCTCTCTCCGGCGGCCAGCCTTAGAATAACTTCAGGTTCGTTGCCGTTGGCGATAACCACGGGCACACCGGATGTTGTGGCTATCCGGGCGGCTTCTATCTTCGTAATCATACCACCGGTACTCACCTTGTTGCTGGTGTTCGCCCCCAGCCGCTTTATATCAGCATCGATTTTATTTACCCGGGGGATGATGTGCGCCTCCGGGTTACGATTAGGGTCGGCGGTATACAGCCCGTCAATGTCCGAGAGTATCATCAGCAGGTCGGCGTCGACCAGGTTGGCGACCATCGCCGAGAGATTATCGTTGTCGCCGAATTTAGCTTCTTTGATTTCGTCGATGGCAACAACGTCGTTTTCGTTGACAATCCCGATGACATTCATATCCATCAAAGCCATCAGCGTATTGCGGGCGTTGAGATACCCGGCGCGGTCGCTGAGGTCGGACTTGGTCAGCAGGGCCTGGGCTACGGTGATATTATGCCTGCTGAAAAGCTGCTCGTAGGTGTTCATCAGCCGGCTTTGCCCCACTGCTGCCAGCACCTGCTTGAACGGGATACCCCTGATATTTTTGGTCAGGCCCAGCTTGTCCCTGCCGGCGGCGATTGCCCCGGAAGAAACGATGATGATTTCCGCGCTCTGTTCGTGCAGCCGGGCTATCTGCCTGACCAGTCCGCTCATAGCTGCCTGGTTCAGATATTGGCTGCCACCGGTCAGCAGGCTCGTGCCCAGCTTTACCACGATGCGCCGGTAGGCCAGTCCCCCGTCTTTTTCCTGTTGCTTTTTCATGTTCATTATTTCGAGGATTGTTTTTACCATTATAGCACAAGCCGGAAGCCGTTGAACATGACATTGTTCCCCCCTCCTTTCTCCCCCTGACTTGTATAATTTATCTTTTCCCACCCGAACCGCCCTGCACCATCCACAGCTTATCCCTCAGTATTTACCCCACCCCGAAATCCCTCTCTAACTCTCCCTTTGCCAAAGGGAGAAGCTATCATGCCTGTTTACCTTTTTAAGTTTCCCCCTTTAAAAAAGGGGGATTAAGGGGGATTTTCGTACCCCCCTACCCTCTCCGCCCGTTCTGTGTTAAAATCATAGACACAGGGCTGGCCCGTTTTTACGGACGAGCCCTAGAGGTATGTGGAGGAATATATTGCCGGAGCTCGGGCCCCTACTGGAATTAATTGAATCAATGCCTGTTTACCACCGGCTTGTTAAAGAACTGAAGCAGCGAAATAATAGTACGGTGGTGGTGCTGGAAGCTGCCCGGGCGTATCTCGTGGCGGCTGTTTATGAACGTCTGCGGATTCCGGTACTGTTCATCACGGCGCAGCCGGAAAATGCCAGAAAACTCCAAGAGCAGCTTTCAAGCTGGTGCCGTTCCGGGTCGGTAAGGCTTTTCCCGGAGACCGATGTCCTGCCCTACGAGCGCCTGACCTCGGACACGATGACGGAGACGGAAAGAGTCCGCGTGCTGGCGTCGCTGTTGGGCAGTGACTTTACCGGAAATGGTGCCAGGCCGCCCCTGGTGGTAGCTTCGGTGGCGGCGATTATGTCGAAAACTACCCTGCGACGTGATTTTACATCTGCCTGTCATATCATAGAACTCGGGACGAGTAAAGAGCCTTTGCGTTTGCTGGGCGAGTGGGAAGCCATGGGCTATAGTATGGAAAATGTCGTGGAGGTGCCGGGCACGGCGAGCCACCGGGGCGGTATTACCGATATCTGGCCGCCGACCAGTGAATTTCCGGTGCGTCTCGAGTTTTTCGGTGATACCGTCGATAGCATCCGTCGTTTCGACCCTGCCACGCAGCGTTCGACTGAAAAGCTGCTTTCGATGGGAATTGTCCCGGCGACCGAGTTGCTGGCGCCGCGGCGCATGGACAAGCGTTCGCTGGAGGAATTATTGCAGGGCCTTGACCTCAGGAATTGTACCACCGAGGTCAAACAGCACTTCCAGCGTGATATCGCCATGTTCCTCGACGGGCAGGTGCCCCCGGAGGTACAGTATTATTCGGCGCTTTTTAACCAGGGCAGCCTCCTGAATTTCCTGCCGTCCGGTACGCTTATGGTACTTGACGAGTCTTCGTCTATAGAGTCGGTGGCGGCAGAGCTGGATGCCGAGGCCGCACAGCTCCGTGACGAGAAAATCGAACGCGGGGAACTGCCTCCCGATTTCCCCAGGCCCTATTTTATCTGGGATGAACTACGACCGAAAATGGAGACCGGACTGTCCCTGAATCTGGATGCCTGGGGTGTTGAGGAACCGCTGGACTTTCTCTCCGCGCCCGGCTATGCCGGCAAGCTGCCTTTGTTCCTGAAGAAGACCGTGGAGATGCTGGCTCAGCGGAAACGCGTTATCGTCGTCAGCCATCAGGCGAGCCGACTCTCCGAGCTTATGGCTGAAGAGGATATCGTCGCTGCGCCTATCGAAAAGGTCACCGATGTCCCCGGTCCCGGCACTCTGCTGCTGGTGCAGGGTTCGCTGCCGGAGGGCTGGGTGATGGGCGACGAGACCTGCCTGTTTACCGACGCCGAGATTTTCGGCTTCGTCAAGCAGCGCCGCCTGGTAAAAAGGCATCCGGTACCGCGCCAGAAGCTCATGGTTGATATAATCCCCGACGATTACGTTGTCCACGTCGAGCACGGCATCGGAAAGTTCACCGGCGTGACTATTTTAAAAGCCGCCGGCAATGAGAAAGAATATCTGGTACTTCAGTACGCCGCCGGCGATACCCTCTATGTTCCCACCGACCAGATTGACCGGGTCTCGCGTTACGTCGGTGCCGGCGACAGGCCGCCGGTGCTGAGTCGACTCGGCACTCAGGAGTGGTACCGCACCCGGCAGAAAGCTAAAGATGCCGCCATGTTGCTGGCGCAGGAGCTTCTGGCTCTGTACGCCACCCGGGAGGTCGTGCCCGGTTTCGCCTTCTCCCGCGATTCGCTCTGGCAGCAGGAACTGGAGTCGGCTTTCCCTTACGTGGAGACCCCCGACCAGCTCGATGCTTTGCAGGAAGTCAAGGCGGATATGGAAAATCGCCGCCCCATGGACCGCCTCGTCTGCGGGGATGTCGGCTACGGCAAGACCGAGGTAGCCATCCGCGCTGCTTTCAAGGCGGTGATGGACGGAAAGCAGGTGGCTGTCCTGGTACCGACAACCGTCCTGGCGCAGCAGCACTTCAGCACTTTCTCCGAGAGGCTGGAGGCTTTTCCCATAAAGGTCGAGGCGCTGAGTCGATTCCGCTCGGACCGTGACCAGCGGTTTGTCGCCGACGGTCTGGCCGACGGCACGGTGGACATCTGTATCGGCACCCACCGTCTCCTGCAGAAAGATATCGTCTTTAAGAACCTGGGACTGCTCATCATCGACGAGGAGCAGCGATTCGGCGTCAACCACAAGGAGCACCTGAAAAAGCTCCGCCGTGAGGTCGATGTGCTTACCCTCAGTGCCACCCCTATTCCCCGTACGCTCCACATGTCCCTGGTGGGCGTTAGAGACATGAGCGCTATGGAAACCCCGCCCGAGGCCCGCCTCCCCGTCAAGACCTACGTCGCGGAATACAGCGACCACCTGGTCAGGGAAGCAATCTTAAGGGAGATGGAGCGTAACGGCCAGGTCTTTTTCGTGCATAACCGCGTCCAGAGTATCGCCATGGTAGCCACCAACATCAGAGATTTGGTACCGGAAGCCGAGGTCGCCATCGGTCACGGCCAGATGCCGGAAGACGAACTGGAAAAGGTTATGACCGCTTTCACACGACGTGAAATCGATGTCCTCGTCAGCACCACCATCATCGAGTCCGGGCTGGACATGCCCAACGCTAATACCCTGATTGTCAATAAAGCTGACAAATTCGGTCTTACTCAGCTTTACCAGCTCCGGGGCAGGGTTGGGCGCGGCGCCAATCTCGCTTACGCCTACTTTCTGTATGACGGCGGCAAGCGTTTGAGTCCCATCGCCCACCGTCGTTTGCGCACTATCTACGAAGCCACCGAACTCGGTGCCGGGTTCGGTATCGCCATGAAGGACCTGGAAATCCGCGGTGCCGGCACTTTGCTGGGCCCCCGCCAGAGCGGCCACATTACCGCCATAGGCTTTAGCCTCTATACCCGGCTTCTCACTGAGGCCGTCGAGGAGCAGAAAGCCCTGATGGCAGGGAAAGAAAAGCCGCCGCCCCGCCTGCCGCCGCCCACCGTCGATTTGCCGCTTGACGCCTTTATCCCCGAGAGCTATATCGAGGATGTGGACACCCGCCTGGAGCTTTATAGGTCTTTAGGGGACGCGAATGCCGCCGAGAAGCTGGACGATATTTTACAGGAGTACACCGACCGCTTCGGTACCCCGCCCCCGGAAGTACATAACCTGCTCTATGCTGTTAAGATAAAAGGCCTGGCCTCCAAAGCCGGCATCGAGTCTATATCCACCGAGGAAGGCCAGATAA
>CAYVPT010000058.1:4503-9989 GCA_964453865.1 uncultured Dehalococcoidaceae bacterium | reverse complement strand
CGATCCGCCGAGGGATGTTGTTAAGGCCGTCCCCGGTTTGAAACTCACCGAAATGACCAGGATTAAGGAATACTCCTGGTGCTGCGGTGCCGGTGGCGGTGTTAATGTGTCGAATCCCGACTTTGCCAGGTGGACCGCTCAGGAGAGAATCGATGAAGCCGTGTCTACCGGCGCTGAAGCGATTGTTACCGCCTGTCCCTGGTGTGAAAAGACCTTCAACGAAGCCATCAAGGCAAGTGGCAGCAGTATGAAAGTATATGATATCGTTGAAATCGTGGAAAAGGCAATATAGGAAAGGGGGTAATGAATTATGGCTTTAAGCAAAGAAGCATATAAAGAATTCGAAGCTGTGGTGGGGAAAGAGAATATCTGTGATGACCCGGCCATAATGCCCGCGTATTACAATACCGAGTTCGCCGCGGTGATACTCCCCGGGAACACCGCGGAAGTCCAGGCGGTCGTCAAGCTGTGTAACAAACACAAGTTGGTATTCAGACCGATATGCACCGGCTGGTCGGGGATGTTTCCCAAGGATATCATCCTGCTGGATATGAGAAGGATGAACCACATCGTTGAAATCAATGAGAAGAACATGTATGCCGTGGTTGAGCCGTACGTCATCTCGGCGCAGCTTCAGGCCGAGTTGTTTAAAAGAGGCTTGAATTTCTGTATCAAAGGTGCCGGAGCAAACTGCACGGCAATGCTCAGAGGCCACGGGCATATGGACCAGACCACCAGTGGTGATGACAGAAACCATCTGGCCATTGAATGGATAACCCCCGCTGGTGACATCGTCAGGTCGGGCTCATTGGGTTCTTCAGACGAGTGGTTCTGCGGTGACGGGCCGGGTCCTTCTTTGAGGAGTATACTCACCAGCGCCGTACCGCCGGGTGTCACCCCTGGTGTGTTCACCAAGGCGGCGGTAAAGCTTTATCACTGGCCGGGTCCGTCCGAATTTCCAGTAGCCGGACATTCCCCGAAATACGTTCTCAGCGAGATACCGTCGAATATGATGGCACGGTACTACAGCTTCCCATCGGTGGAGAAAATGTGGCAGGCAGAACTTAAGCTGGGCGAAGCCGAAATATGCTATGAGTTGATGGGTTTTAATGCAGCCATGGTAGCCGCTAATATCACCACGTGTAATGAAGAAGATGAGGCGATGTTCAACCGACTCAACAGCGAGGTCCAGGGGCCCGGCTTCTTCGTAATCATTGCCGGCGATACCGCGGCCGACTTCGAATACAAGAAAAAGGCGCTAAAGGAGATTGTTAGTGAAGCGGACGGGAAGTCTCTAGAGACCCTGGAAGACCCTGAACTCGAAGGAATCATAATGTGCCAGTGCATAAGAATATCCGGTTCTATCAGGGAGACATTCCGTCCCGGCGGAGCCTTTAATTCGATTCCGATCATGGGGCAACGTGACCTGACCATTAAGTGGGCAATCGGTGCCGGTGAAGCCAAGAAGCCCTTGATTGAAAAGGGCTATATCGTGGACGATGGCGGAGCGTTCTTCGGATGGGGAGTCGAACAGGGACACTTGGGTAAAACGGAAATATTCTGTAAATACAGTCCTGCCAATCCTACCGCGACCAAAGCTGTACAGGGATGGCAGAAAGAGCAGAGTGAGAGAGCGTTTAAAGAGCGTTACTTCGCCTCGACGATGGGGCCGCAGGATGAAATTTCCCCAGCCTTGTGCAATTACTATGCATGGTGGGAGAAGATTACTAAAGCCCTCGACCCGAACGGCGTATCACCCCTGGGAGGTTCACTCGTCTAGTTTCAGATACAGACTAATTAAAATACGGATAAATAACAACACCCCCGGACATCGGTTTTACCGGAGAGTCCGGGGGTGTTACTTTTAGAATAATTAACGTTGTTCACTTGGGGGTGCTAGAGGTAAACCTCCGCCGACGTTTATGGCTTCGCCGGTAACGTAAGATGAAAGCTCGGATGCCAGAAACAGGGCTACCCCGGCTACTTCCGACGGCATGCCCATTCTCTGCATTGGTACTTTCATATCCAGACTGTGCAAAAAGGCTTTGCCCTCTTCTTCTGATACATTATCCAGCATCTTGTTAAAAAATTCCGAGCGTATCGGACCCGGTAAAATAGCATTCACCGTAATATTCGAGAGGGCCAGTTCAAAAGCCAGGTTGCTCGTTAACGAAATGACCCCTCCCTTGGCTGAATGATAATGCACGATGGGTGCGGGTGGATGTATGGCACCCATTGAAGAGACATTGATAATCTTACCGTATTTATTTTTTTTCATATACGGTACGACGGCTCGACAACATAAAAACTGTCCCTTCAGGTTAATACCAACAATACGGTCCCAGTCTTCTTCGGTGGTATTTTCAATGCCCCCACCTGTAGCCTCGGAAATACCACCAGCATTATTCACAAGAATATCAATTTTGCCGAATTCCTTGATAGTCTGGGCCACCATATCGTTAACCGCGGCGCTATTCGAGACATCCGCCGCAATTGCCAGGGACTTGCGTCCCAGAGCCCTGACATCATCCGCAACTTTCCGGGCACCTTCGATGTGCATGGCGTTGACGACGACATCGCAACCCTCCTCGGCAAACTTAAGGGAAATAGCTTTCCCGATTCCTTTAGCGCCTCCGGTAATAATGGCAACTTTATCTTTTAGTAACATTTATCGCCTCCTTTTTATACAACTGTTATATAGTTTTTTATCCCAGCCGCCTGATGATTTCCGTGGCGTCCTCCAGTTTCTCCATCTCCCCGACCATTTCTATCACTTCTTCCACTTCATCATCGGGCAATGGCTTTATAGAGCTGGGAGCGCAATCCCTGAATTTCTTTATTATATCCTCGAATGTCATCGGTCTTGCCACGCTGCCCAGGCAGTGTTCCACTTCCTCGGTGTACTGCGTGCCGTCTTTCATCGTTAACGTTACCCCGCCCGGCCCTACGCCGTGCCGGCTCATCTCAGGTACCAGCCTGGTATTTATTCCCCGGGCTATCTGGAGAATCTCCGGCCTTTTGATAGCTTCAACGGTAAAATCGTCCACGGTTACTTTTCCTTTAACCAGTGCCGTCGCTACCACGTAGGGAACGCTGAACTGCGCGTCGATAATCGTCCGTGGAGCCTTCTTGATTTCCGGTGGCTGTGATAGTCCGTATACGGATTGTCCGCCGTACACGGTTATGTCTTTTATCTGTTCGATTGCTACCTCATATTTGGTCAATAAAGCTAACGCGGCGTCGATACAGGCGTGGGTAAGCCCGCAGCAGGGGTACGGTTTGTCCCCGATGTTTTCCCCCTCGAACCTCTTGCCCAGGTCGGCGGTGAGAATACCGGGGTCGTAGTCTCCTCCCATGTAGGTATTAAAAAGCCCCGTCCTCCCCTCAAGGGGGTCACGCTCACCGGTGATTCCCCTTGCCGACATCATGGCGGCTTTTACTCCGGCGCTGGCGGCCAGCCCCGGTCCCATCCTTTTTGCCAGAGCACCGTCGCCCACACCGGAACCGGCCCCGCCGCATTGATGGTAGGCGAGACCCAGCCCGTTAATCATCTTCTCTTCATCAAAGCCCATCAGCCGGCCGGCGATGGCTGCCGCTCCCAGGAAACCGAACAAGGTCGTCGGGTGCCAGCCGGCGCTGAGGGCACTGCTTCCCGGTTTGCTGGCCAGTCCCAGCCTGGCCATAAAGTCACCCCCGAGAGCGATAGCCGTAATCAGTTCTTTACCGCTTACCTTTCCCATTCGCTCCGCCACCGAAAAAGCGGTCGACACCGTCACGCACCCGATGTGTACCAGCGCTACCTGGTGGCCGTCGTCATAATCTAAAGCATGAATCATCGTGCCGTTGACCTGCGCGGCGTTAGGTGCCGGGCACTTTATACCGTAGGCAGTGACGGTGCTCTGCGGACTGCCTCCCCATTCCTTTACCATGTCCACCAGTTCGGCTACGCCTGCTTTGGATGAGCCGCCCAGCGCCGTTGCCAGGCTGTCCAGTACTTCTTTCTTGGCCGATTCTACGGCAGCGGCGGAAATATCTTCGTACCGGGTGCCGGTGAAGTGTTTCACGAATTCGTTTATTGCGGCCATATGTTCATCCTCTCGTTCCTTGGTTCTACCTTAAATTTAAAGATACTCTATGTCACCCCGCCGCCTAGGACAATTACTTCACCGGTCATATACCGGGACTGGTCGGATATAAGGAAATAGGCTAAGTCGGCTATCTCTTCAGCCGTGCCCAACCGACCCCATGGTATCATCTTGGCTAACACCCCCTGGTCTTTCTGTCTGGCTTCTTCCCAGGTAATCCCCTGATCCTTCGCCATCCTGGCAAAGGACTCATCTCTAAGGTTGGTAACGAACATGCTGGGGTTGATACCGTTGACATTAATGTGGTATTTTGCCATCTCCAGGGCGAGGCTTTTAGTCATACCTATAGTACCCCATTTAGCAGCAGCATAGGCAGCGCTTCCCGGCACTCCCTTGAGTCCGGCAGAAGAGCATATCACCACTATCTTTCCGCCTTCATTTCTATCTACCATTGCTTTGCCGGCGGCTTTGCAAATTAGAAAAGAACCTACCAAATCCACGTCGATAATCGCCCTGATATCCTTTTCCGGTAAATCGACGATCGGTACTCCTACCGGGCCACGGATAGCCGCGGCGTGTACCAGTATGTCTACCTTTCCGAATTTCTTGAGGACTTTCTCCATGCCGGCGTCTATCTCCTGGCTGACGTTAATATCCATCGTTAATGCCATGGCTTGCCTGCCGGTGGCTTCGATTTCTTTAACGATTTCGTCCAGTCCGCCCCACCCCTCATCTCCGGGAAACATGCTTTTTGGTGCGGCGAACTTGTCCACAACAACAACATTCGCTCCTTCTCTGGCTAGACGCAGGGCGATGGCGTGTCCCATGCCCCTCTTGCTGGCGGCTCCGGTTACCATGGCTACTTTACCATTCAGGCTACTCATTAATATACGACCTCCTGTTTCTCATTATTGTATCATTAATCGTTAATATTCGTGTCCCTTAGTAGCTGCCCCAGAATTTTACGGACGTGATTTTTAGTCGCAAATCACATTGCAGGCAGCGTTTGGATTCGTAAGCCGCGGCTTCTTCATCGATATCGGAAGCTACCTTGCAGAAGCTCTTTAACCGTTCTTCAACCGGTACGTCATTTCTATCGCCACGCGGTACGAAAGCAAACCCTTCTTCGAACCCGAGGCATTGCTCCGGCTCTGTAGTAGCTATCAGTTTTTCATCGATAATACCGCTGCCACCCAGGTATCTATCGATAGCGGTAGCGGCTTTCCTGCCGGAAGCAATAGCTTTAATGACGGACGAGGTGCCGGATACGGCATCACCGGCGGCAAATACCCCCTCCCGACTCGTACTATAAGTAAATTCGTCTAATGTGATAAGGTTGTTCGGTCCCGTCTCCAGTTTAAAGTCCGCCGGAATGTCCGGCTGCTGGCCGATGGCGAATAT
>CAYVPT010000058.1:0-4493 GCA_964453865.1 uncultured Dehalococcoidaceae bacterium | reverse complement strand
AATATCACGGTATCGGCTTCCATAACATGCTCGGAATTTTCGATACATTCAATCTGCAGTCTATTCTCCTCGTCAAAACAGGCCGAGGCTACTTCGAGGAATTCCACCCCGGTAATTCTACCATTTTCACTTAGTATCTGTTTAATATTCCTCGCCGGGTAAATGTTGATGCCTTCCTCTTCTCCCTGCCTGATTTCATCGTCGGTAGCCGGCATATCTTCGCTGCATTCAACACAGGCGAGGTTTACCTGACCGGCGCCGAGTCGGCGTGCCACGCGGGCGCAGTCGAAGGCAACATTGCCGCCGCCCAGAACCACCAACCTGTCGCCGATATCGACCTGACGTCCCATGTTCACGTCCATGAGAAAATCTATGCCGATAAGAACCCCGCTATTATCCGCCCCGGGGACCGGTAGCTTCTGGCCGCGATGCGTTCCGATGGTGATAAGCACCGCCTGAAAGTCATCATCTAATAGCGTATCGATAGAGTCAATATGGGTGCTGGTCTTGATTTCCACGCCGTGGTTAACGATATCATTGATTTCACTATCGAGCACTTTTTTAGGAAGGCGGTACCCGGGTATGCCGTAGCGCATCATGCCGCCGGCTTCAGGCAGGGACTCGAATATCGTTACGGTATGCCCCAGATTAGCCAGATAATATGCCGCCGTCAATCCCGCCGGGCCGGACCCTATTATCGCTATCTTTTTATCGGTTGGAGGCTTATTCTTTAGATTTTTTTCCCACAACCGTTGCTCATCATGTTCCGCGGCAAACCGCTTAAGCTCTCTGATAGTAACGGCTTCATTTATTTCACCCCGGCGGCAGACTTCCTCACAAACATGGTCACAGACGTATCCGAGTACCGCGGGCAGCGGCACCTTCTCCCTGATGACGGCGACCGCTCCGGAATAATCGCCTTCTTTAATGAGGCGGACGTATCTCGGTACGTCTATCTCCGCCGGGCAGTTATACCGGCAGGGGATGAGGACGGTCTTTCGGTTTTTCCCTCTGGCGGACTCGTCTTTGTCCTGGATAGCTCCGGTGGGGCAGACCTCGGCGCAGGCGCCGCAGAACCTGCATCCGGCATCCGCCAGCGGCAGGTCCGCCGCCGTGCCGGTCAGCGTTTCCCGTCCTTTCTTTTGATAGAACAGGACACCTACACCGCGGAGTTCCAGGCAGGCCCTGACACACCTTCCGCACACCACGCATTTATTCGGGTCATGGACAAATAAGGGATTACTGCTGTTGACGGGAAGCAATTTAGAGCGTTGTCTGACACTTAATTCTTCGCACCCGAGGTACTGCTTGAGTGACTGCAGTTCACAGTTGAGGTACTTTTCGCAGGTGCCGCAGTCGGCCGGGTGCCCGGCCAGCATTAACTCCAGGGCCAGACGTCTTAACTTTTCCGTTTTCTCTGTTTTGGTACTGACTTTCATACCGGCTTCGGCAGGTGTTACGCAGGATGGTATTGTCCCTTCAATCCCTTCTATCTCCACGATGCAAAGTCCACAGGCACCGATGGGCGCCAGGTCGGGGTGATAGCAGAGGTGGGGAATGTATATCCCCGCGTCGAGGGCTGCCTGGAGTACGCTGGTACCCTCTGGCGTCTCAATTTCACAGTCATCAATGATGAGCTTTATCATCGCTGGTTCTGTCATTTTTTCGGACACGTTTTATTCTTAATATGAGTTTCATAATCCTGTGAGAAAAGCCTGAAACTGCTTAAAACGGGATTGGACGCTGTTTTACCCAGGCCGCAGATGCTTCCGGTTGCCATTGCTTCCCCCAGCTCCAGCAGGAGTTCTATGTCTTCAGGTTTGCCTTTGTTTTCTGAAATATCTTTTAAAATATCCGCCATCTGAAAGCTTCCCTCGCGGCAGAAAGTGCACTTGCCGCAGGACTGGCTTTGAATGTAATCGATGGCGTCTCTGGCCATTTCCACGGCGCAGTGAGTGTTATCGAAGACCTCTATTGTCCCCGACCCAATAATCACCCCGATTTCATGCATCGTTTCAAAAGCTATGGGAATGTCCAGGGAGTCCGGCGCCAGGAAAATACCCGTCGGCCCGCCGAACTGTATGGCTTTGATATCTATAAATTCTATAGAACCGTCGCCGAAATCTTCTATTACCTTTCGTAATGTCATCCCGAAAGGGACTTCGATTGTTTTATTATTCACAAGGTCACCTGTTAACGTTATTATCTTTGTACCGCGGCTCTGTTCCGTGCCGATAGCGGTATACCAGGCAACGCCGTTTTGAAAAATCGCCGAAACATGTGATAACGTATCCACGTTATTGACCAGGGTCGGTTTATCGTTTAGCCCTTTTACCGCGGGATACACCGTACGCCGGTAGGGCATGGGCTGCTTTTCCTCCAGAAAACGTATCAGGGCTGTCTCCTCTCCTGATACCAGGGAAGCTTCAATAGCCCTGATTTCAATATCGAAACAAAAACCCGAGTCCAGTATATTATCGCCCAGCAGGCTGTT
The DNA here is from genome assembly GCA_964453865.1 of uncultured Dehalococcoidaceae bacterium. Lineage (GTDB taxonomy): Bacteria > Chloroflexota > Dehalococcoidia > Dehalococcoidales > RBG-16-60-22 > CAYVPT01. The sequence goes on along the minus strand of CAYVPT010000058.1, from coordinate 1,999 downwards.
TTCTTTCATCTGTTCCAGCGCTTTGTTGAGCCTGTTGATGGCGGTGTCGTACCCGGCATTAACGCAAATAAAACCATGACGGGCACCGACGGCATAGGCCCCAATCAGCATGCCCTCCAGAACGGAATGGGGATCACCTTCACAAAGTATCCGGGCTATGTGTGATTTCGGGTCGGCATCAATAGCATTACATAATATGTATTTTTCGCTTTCTCCGGTATTCCGGCAGATTTCCCATTTGGCGGCGGCAGGGTAGCCGCCGCCGCCCCTACCCCTCAGACCGGACTTTCTTATATCTTCGATGACATCCGCCTGACTCATACCAAGCGCTCTGGCAAGGCCGCTGTACCCGTTTCCCCGTACGATATACTCGTAAACACTATCCGGGCCAATATAGCCGCAATTCCTTAAACCGATTCTGTTCGGGTCTCTGGCGATTTCCTTGCCATCCGCACCCTTGCATTTGGTTTTGGCTTTGGAGAGTAGCTGCTCGTAATTCATTTACCGTATCTTATTGGATTCGTCGGTATTTAATCCACATGTCACCATTGGTTACTAGTAGGGATGCGCGGTGACATGTAGCTGACTAATACTATAAATTCCTGCTGGATTCTGTCAACAGGGAAGCAGTCGATAGACGGATAATTCTCGACTTGACATGAGTGCAGCGGTGATGTTATTTTCTCTATGTTGGTTGATTAGTCTTATACTTAATAATTAAAGGAGGAATAGATGTCACAAGCGTTAAAGGGCAAGGTAGCCATCATAACCGGGGCCAGCCGCGGTTTCGGTAAGGCGTTCGCTTTGAAGTTCGCTGAGGAAGGGGCTAACCTCCTGCTGACCACCACCCACCTTGAAAAGGCTCAGGGCACGGTTAAAGAAGCAAAAGCTAAAGGCGTAAAGGTGGCCCTTATCCAGGCTGATATCTCCGTGGAAAGTGATTGTAAAAAGATTTCCGATGAAGTAATGAAGCAGTACGGTAAGGTGGATATCCTTATCAATAACGCTGCCATATGGGGCGGACTTAATATGACCCCCTGGGACGGATGGACAACCAAGGACTGGGATCGGATTTTAACCGTAAACGTCAGAGGTACCTGGCTGGTATGCAGGGCGGTTGCGCCCATAATGGTAAAGGCAGGCAAAGGAAAAATCATTAATGTTGCTTCAAATATTGCCAAGGTCCCCGCGGCCCAACTATTCCTGCCGTATGCCTGTAGCAAAGGGGCAGTCTATACCTTGACCCAAGCCCTGGCTCATGCCCTCGGTCCTTCGGGCATCAATGTTAACGCCATCGCCCCGGGATATACCGCTTCCGAGGCCAGTCTGGCTCAGACGGGAAGCGACCAGATATTCGATATTGCTACCGGGGAACAGTCCATACACAAGCGCCTGGAGCCCGCTGATATTGTCGGAGCGGCTGTCTTCCTGGCTTCGTCAAACTCGGATTCCATTTCGGGACAGACCTACTACATCGACGATGGCACCGTGATGCTTTAGTCTTGACATCAGGAAAAAGGGAGGGGGGCAATAGCCCCCCTCTTTCTTTTGTATGCTTTTTTCAGCGATTAGCTTCTATTTGTAGACGCCGTACTCCTTGGTGGCGTCAATCATGGCCTTGACGTTATCCGGAGGCACGTTTTCGATTACGGCACCGCTCATCATGATATAGCCGCCGCCCTTGGCACAGGAATCGATGAGTCTCTTGATATTCGCCTTGACATCATCCGGCGTTCCGAGAGACAGCACGGCGATGGGTAAATTGCCGGTAATGCAGCAAACGTCTCCGAGGATTTCCTTGGCCTTGGCCATATCCGTGAGGTCGAACCCCCAGATGGCCTTGCCTCGGGGGAAGTCCCGGATTACTTTCAGGCGCGTGTTATAGCCGCCCTCGGCCCAGGGGAACGGAATACAGCCCTCATCAATCAAACCCAGCATAACTGCTTTTAAGGTAGGCCAGTAGAATTTCTTAAACTGCTCATCAGAGAGGAAGCCATCG
>CAYVPT010000057.1:0-9992 GCA_964453865.1 uncultured Dehalococcoidaceae bacterium | reverse complement strand
ACCAAGGCTTCTATAAAATTAGCCAGATCTTGTATATCTCTATATTGATAAGGAATAAAGTGATCCTCATATACGTCCCCTTTAGATGGACTTAAAATGTTACTTGCTTGAATAAAAGTGGTGTTGTCTAAAATAACGCCCGATTTTATCAATTTTGAATCATCCATCACGCACCTCCACCTTCTTCCCTTTATAAGCGATTACTTGAGCTTTAAAATCAGCTGCAGTCTTAGATAATAATATATCAATTTGCCCATGTCAATGAGAATGAGTAATATATAGAATGATTAAAAACGCAAAAGCCCCGATAGACAAACAATCGAACCGTGGCTTTTTAGAATCAAATAATGGAGCCAGCGATAGGAATCGAACCTACGACAAGCGGTTTACGAAACCGCCTGACAATATCCTCATTGAGCTACTAGATCAACTCGCAATTGTAGGCGATATTGCCCGACGATTAAAAACCTCTCTTAAGGACAGTGGTTCAGTAAAGTAAAAAATAACTGGATTCTAGCCACCGTGCTCCAGTTTTGCCTCCTCAGTTGTTTATATATCTTCTATATATATACCTTTCAGTCTTCATATATATCTATCAGTCTTCGCCATTCGTTGCGTGACTAATTGTCTCTTTCGTCTTCCTCCCTTCAATCGGCCTTAATGCCTGGGCGTTACCACTACAGCAGTTCTATTCCTCTTTTCTAAGACCCTGAAATCGAAATTTAAGTGCCTCAAATCCCATGCCGATGACTTTTTTCTCGGAACTAGATTTCATCAGCGCCAGTGAGGCTTCTGACACTATTTACTTAGCACCCAGCACTGGTGCTAAGCGATGCCAGCCCAAACAATTTTTATCAAATTGAATTCAATTATTTAACTAATCATCAGAATTATTGTAAAAATAGCTATTTCCATATATTTAACAAATGTCCATTATGTTCAACTCAGGTCACTAAAGCTTAAATCAGGCAACATAAGACCATTGTAGGATAGGCCCGGTACTTTGGTTAAACCCAATTTAGGAAAAAAGACGCTTCCGATAAGAGTGAAAATAATATGTTCCTTACGTCTAGTTTTACTAGTGGTCTTTGGATGCAGAATTAGCTTTATTTTAACGAGTTACCGGTTTTACTCCCTGTTCAATTAGCACGGCTCTCTTTTATAATCCTTCGTATTATTACTCAATATTCTCAGGTTGACATCTAGCTATCCGGCTGGTAAGCTATCCCTAGAAAGGAGGCAAGGGGTAGCCCCCTTTTCTCCTATCTTAATGGGGTTCAGAAACCTAGTGTTTTAAAGCCGCCGGCACCGACCATTGATTCATCATTAGTTCATACAGTATTCTTTAGTGAAATCTATCATCGCCTTCACGTTTTCTGTTTTTGCTTCATCAATAATAGCCCCAGCATCGATAATTAAGCCCCCATTTTTACCAAACAAATCTATTAGCTTCTTAATGTAGGTTTTGACATCGTCTGGCGTACTTGTAAATAATAGAGAAATTGGTACATTGCCTTTAAAGCATACGGTATCACCCAGAATTTCCTTCGCTTTGAAGATATCTACTTTATCAAAATAATATATTGCCTTACCTTTTGGTATATCCTTGATAACTTCCAGGCGCGATGTATTTTCACCCTGAAAAAACAGTACCGGTATGAGCCCTTCTTCAATCAATTGCATCAGCACCTTCCTCAATGTTGGCCAGTAGAAGGTCTTATATTGCTTGATGGACATGAAGCCTTCAGAACCTTTTTGCAGAGTTTTGTTTTCTCCTTATAAGCAATTTCGGCATTCGTATTTTCAAATTCTATGCCTGCTCCTGAGCACCATTGCTGAAGCATTTTCTGCATTTTGTGCACTCCTCGTGGGATTTGTTATTGTTAATTTTCCTTCGGCAATTTTTTTTCGAGAATCGGTAGATCATTGAGAAAGTCGAGCATTTTCTGGCAGGTCGCCATTGCTTCATTACACTTTCGGGCCACAAATTCAGTCAGAATACTTCTGGCCCCATTTTTATCTCCTCCATCAACCATCTTGGCAGCTTTAGCCTCCGCCAGAGTACTTTCCTCGAAAGTCCGGATTTCAAAACCTGTCCAATGTTGCGTAATATCATCCCTGTATTCCGGATGGTAATCCAATAGTGCCCGTAACTTTTCAAAAAGTTCATAAGCTCCGGTAGTCCCCAGAGCTTTCGGGAGTTCATTAATGCCTATATATACAGGCAGGAACGGGGAAATACAGGGTTGGTTCGGCGTTATCCATTCGCACGTGAATAAATCTGTATATTCTGTCCTGGCCACACCAAAATAGGCATTGGTGGTGTATTCCCATAACCCGTGTATACAGAGGGCACCCTGACCTCTTTCTTCAGGTACGTAACAACTGAGACTCCCGTCACGGGGATTTATGTCTCCGTGATCTCTGAGACATTTCATGAAATATGTCGGAGTGATGCCGCCGCCGCGTACAAAAGGCGGCATCTTGTCGCCAGTTTGCGTCTGCCGAACCGGTTGCATGGTGATGCTATCATACTGCCTGTCGATTAATAGTTGCCACATCCTCTTCGCCCGCGTGTAGCCGGCTCCGATACCTCCCTCCGCTTTTTCTTTAAGCCTTTTAGAGATAAAGAAGTTGGCGGAGACAAAAACCTGGTCGGTCATGGGGCCGTGTATGGCGTGGTTTGAAGGGTCATTATACACGAAGTTAGCCCCTTCCAAACAGTAGCCTTCTTTCGTGTCCACGACAAGAGTGCAACTAACACCGGTTTGACTGCCATATTTGGTGAAGTCTTCCGACCACATTTTTACGAATTCCGCTGCGCTGTTGCTTATCCTTAACAATTCACCTTTTGAGCGGTATTTGGGAGTGCCGGGATAAGGGTCGAATTGACTACGAATGTGCCGTGCTCCCCCGGATAAGACAATTCCCTTTTCATTCATCAGGTTAAAGACGAGGCCATCACCCACCATCAAATACCGGTTTCCTGTTTCGGGGATAACCAACTTAAGATATCCCGGCCAATAGGTAATAGGGCTATCAACGCACTGCCCGTTCATGTTGCCTAATAGTGATGTTAAGCCAACCGTAAAAGCTTGGGTACAACCACCGTTGAGGGATGGTCGGACCATTTCCGGTTCAGAAGGAAAATTATTATTGTTCATTGTGTTTCTCCTTTCATTATTTGAGATATAATAATACATCGATATAATATAGATTCACAGTTAGACAAATCAATAGTTAAAATGGAGTATTATTATGATAGTGCAAATCCAGTAAAATGTGTATGGTATTATTGAGTAAAGTATATCATGTATAACTTAAACAGAAGTGACCTGGAAGAAGTCTTGAAGTTAGTAAACTTCTGCATGACACATCTTAAAAAGGGTGTCATCGATCCTAAAGACCTGCTGATAGAGATGCTTAAGGTTTTTAGGTCATACGATGCCGAATTCTTCCCTTCCAACCAGGGCTTAAACGGCGTGGATTTATCTAAGTCTATTAGTATCAAAGAGGGCAGGGCATATCAGGAAAAATATATTGATCACTACTGGCGTTTTGACCCGCTTTTTTCAGCTCAATTTAACCCCAAACCTGCCAACCGGGTTTTTAAAACGGATGATGTAATTCCATATTCTCGGCTCAAAAAACTCGATTATTATCAGGAATATCTCCGTCATATAAATTGGTTAGGTGAGCTGGTCATCCGCCTCTGTACCGAGGATGGATTCTGGGGAACAATGTCTATCTCCCGGTCTCCGAAACAGCCATTCTTTGATCGCACTGATGTCCAGAAGGCTGAAATCCTACTGCCCTATCTTGTAAATACCTTTAAAGCTACCATGTTTTTCTCTAAAATCAATGGCGAACGTAAGGCATTTGAACAATGGTTGGAATCAAAGCCGGAAGGTATCGTTCTTTTAGATGCGAAAATCCGCCCCATATTTTTTAATAAAAATGCCAAGAATCTATGTGCTCCATTGTCAAGTCAAAAACCTGACTTAATAATTAAAAATCCAAACATCGATATTACGCTCCCGCCTTCAATCATCGAGGATTGCAGGCACCTTGTAGCTTCGCAAGATACTTCATCATGCTTTTTCCACAATCGGATCATCAATACAAAAAACGGTGGAAGATACTATATTAAATATACGTTGATTAATCAACTTTATAAAGATGTTGTGCTGCCCTATTTTTTGATCAGCATCACTGATTTATCCAAAAAATACGATGAAACAGGTGTAGTTCTATTAAGAGATTATGGTTTGAGCGAGCGGGAAGAAAAAATTGCCCAATATGTAGGATTGGGACTGACGAATAAAGAGATTGGTAAAAAGCTTGGTATCAGCCCATTCACAGTTCAAAGCCATCTCCGGAACATCTTTGAGAAAACGGGTATTAAAAGGCGCAGTCAACTCTCCAATCTGGTGAAATAACTTCATTACCCTTGAGTTCATCTTTCTCTTGATACCTCTTTCTTGGTTTCATTCTGCGCCTTTAATCACCCATTTCAACTATTGAATTCTCCGATGAGCGGCATTTTAATTTATATAAGGGAAAACTATAATTGTTTTTGTTGAAGGAGAATTATCTTGAACACACGCAAACATCACGACTTAGCAATAGAGGTATCTACGAAATACCTTGAATTTATAGCCAAAAGCGAGATCTCCGACAAAGAAAAAGATTGGGTAATTAGTGAATCTGTAAAAGGGTTCATGGAAAACGTGAATCCCGGGTTTTTAAAATACAGGAAATCAGTCTCTTCCGACTATACTGCCGTTGAGTGGACGGATTCCGGCGCCAGTATTATGGATGTGCACGGGAAAACCTTTATCGACTGTCTAGGCGGTTATGGTATTTTTAATGTTGGCCATCGTCATCCCAAGGTAGTGGCAGCGGTAGTAAATCAATTAAAACGACAGGCTTTGCACAGCCAGGAGCTCTTAGACCCTTTACGGGCGATGCTGGCCCGATTATTGGCAATGATCACTCCCGGGGATTTGCAGTACTGTTTTTTCACCAATAGCGGTACGGAGTCGGTGGAAGGGGCATTGAAGCTGGCGCGCCTGCATACGAAACACACTGGAATCATTTCAACCATCGGCGCATTCCATGGCAAGTCGATGGGTTCCTTGAGCGCCACATCAAAATCGGTTTTCCGGGAACCTTTCCTGCCTCTCGTACCTGGTTTCCGGCATGTTGCTTATGGTGATGCTAAAGTTATTGAAGCAGAAATATCTTCTGCAAAATTTACCGGCGAGGATATTGCGGCAATAATTCTGGAACCAATCCAGGGAGAAGGTGGGATAATCATTCCCCCTGATGATTATTTTCCGCAAGTCAGGGAGATCTGCGACCGTTATGGCGTCCTCCTTATAGTGGATGAGGTACAAACCGGTTTGGGTCGGACTGGAAAAATGTTCGGTATCGACTACTACGGGGTAAAACCGGATATCATGTGCCTCGCCAAGCCGCTCGGCGGCGGGGTAATGCCTATCGGCGCTTTCATCTCTACAAAGGAAATCTGGCAGGAGATGATGCCTAACCCGTTCTTACACACGACCACATTCGGGGGCAACCCGCTGGCCTGCGCCGCGGCTATCGCTGCAATCAATGTAACACTTGAAGAGAAATTACCCGAGCAGGCCGCCGAAAAGGGCAACTATTTTCTCCCGAAGTTGCTGGACCTGATGAGCAAGTATAATAATATTTGCAAAGAAGGGCGCGGACGCGGATTGATCATTGGCATGGAGTTCACTTCCAATGAAGCCGGCTATGATGTTGCTAAAGGCCTATTTGAAAATGGTGTTCTGGTAGCGGGTACGCTGATAAACGCCAAGACTATACGGATTGAACCACCATTGGTAATCACCAAAGCCGAACTTGACACGGTATTGGAAGTGCTGAACAAAGTCTTAGCTGATGTATCCAGAAAATACAGCGTCAAGCCGAACCATTCCAAAAAGGCATTTGATATTATCGCGTAATTTATAATTATCGGAGGTTAAAATGGCTAAAAATCTTGATCTCATTATTAAAGGGAATATCATCACTGTAGTTAATCAAAAACCCAGGGCGGAAGCCATCGGTATCAAGGATGAAAAAATCGTGTCCGTCGGTACGGTAAGTGAGGTCGCCGCAGGCGCCGAAAAAACCACCAAGGTGCTTGATTTAAAAGGTAAAACCGTCCTACCGGGCTTCATTGATAGCCACGCTCACCCGATGGGCACGGGCAAAAACCGCCTCGGTGTGAACTTGGCTTTGGTTAAAACAGTAAATGAAGCCGTGGAAAAGATAAGGCAAAAGGTTAAGGGAACTCCTCCAGGGAATCTTATTTTTTGCCCGGATTATAACCGCCAGAGCGTAGCGGAAAAAAGGTATCCCTCAAGAAAAGAGCTGGATAGTATTTCCACCAAACATCCTATCTGGATACAGCACTACGATGGACATTTTTCGCAACTTAATAGTCTGGCGATTAGCCTGCTTCACTTAACAGCTGGCATGGAGGGAGTTATAGTTGATTCTAAAGGAGAACTCACCGGTCTGATACAGGACCCGGCCTCTGCCCGCCCCTTGAGCACCGGAGACAATTTTACAGACACATCCGAAGCTATGGAAGCGTTGACGCTGGTAGCCGAAGAAGCGGTATCGGTTGGCATCACCACCCTTTTTGCCAAAGAAGGTTTGGAAAATGCTGAATTCATCATGAAAAATTTAAAAAAAATACCCGTGCGTATCCACCCCATGTTGCTATGCAGAACCGATTTGGACAAGATAATCAGTACTAAACCTCCGTACGGCCATATTTGTGTGGCCACTTTATCCGACGGTTCAATTGAAGCACGCACCGCCGCATTGTATGAGCCCTATGCCGATGACCCCACGACGCTAGGCGTGTTGATTTACTCCGACGAAAAACTTTACAGCTTAGTCGAGAAAGCACACAAATCCGGTTTCCAGATTTCTATCCATGCTGAATCGGAGCGCGCCATTGACCAGGTCCTCTGGGCTTACGAAAAAGTACTTGAAAAATATCCCCGTAAAGACCACCGCCATCGCATCGAGCATTTTGAGGTTGTAACCCCGAAGCAGATTAAACGTGTCGCCAGGCTGGGTGTTGCGCTGGCCATGCAGCCTATGTTCGTCACCGTATGCGAAGGCCCTAACCTGGATTATTACCGCTCGTTGCTGGGCGATGAGAGAGTAAAAAGGGCTCACACTTATCGCTGGATTATGAACGAGGAAATTCTGGTTTCCGGCGGCTCGGATACCCCGGTCACCAAGATGAGTCCCATAGGGGGGATTCATGCCTTGCTTAATCACCCTCTTAAAGAGCAGCGCATCAACGTTTACGAGGCTATTGAGATATTCACAATAAATGGAGCCAAAATTGGCTTTGAGGAAGATATAAAAGGCAGTATCGAAACAGGGAAATTGGCGGATTTTGTTGTACTTTCTGATGATCCCTATCGCGTACCGAAAGAAAGAATAGGGGACATTAAGGTCGAAATGACCATCGTTGGAGGCAAAGTTACATACAAAAAGGGGGGATAAAAAAAGATGGCCGTCTTTTCCTAATCGTATGATACCCTAACATAGTTTACAACTTTCCCATTCTCCCCAACTGCCGAACCATTCTCCCAGGCCAAGGTCCGTAGGTTTGTCTGCCGGAGGAACCAGAGATTCGTAAACCTGTCTGGCATAAGCCTGGCACCTAGTGAAAGCTCTAACTGCTTTGGCATAATTGTTTGTTGATTCATTACCTTTTGTTTTTTGAGCTAGAACCAAGTAATAATCACCTTTTTGATTCTCGGCTGCCGCCTTATCGAATATTGCATCGAGTGGGGCGTAAGGGATATCGTGGTAAGTAAGCTTTCGTAGTTCTTTATTCGCATAATACAAATCATACTGTGCGCGCTTTTTTGCAGCAGCTACGATAAATTCTGGTTTGGGTGCGAGCTGCAGCTCGAAGAAAGTATGGGTGGCAGCTATATGATAGAAGTGCCAACCTGTGGTTAAAGGCTCGGCTTTTCTCCCGGCTGGCCCGACACAAGCGTAATATAAGCCCTTATCACCGTTATCGGGCAGCATTATTCCCACCATACCATTTCCAAGATTACCGATGTGCACATCCCAACCCAATCCTCGGGTTTGAGACAGCTTTAGATCCGCCTCTTCCAATGAAGAATATTCAGGTGGTCGGCTGGGAAAACGCCACAACATCTTGGTAAAGTCCAGGTCCACCTTACCGTGGTAATTATGGAGAGCATTCCAAATGCACAGATTTCGCCTTACTGAATTAAAGTCATCCAGGTTCCAGCCGCCGTGAGGGACATAAGTCAAATCCCATCCAAACACATTATCCAAAAATGGTTTTAAGTCCGGAACAAGTGAATTGTTGGTAGCATAGAGAAAGTCTTTCTCTTCGTAATCACCGGCTCTTCTGACGGTTTGAGGGTCCCGGCATTCAAGGATACCAGCCTTGCCGTTTATATCTGCCCAAAGGCCAGCAGCCTGGCTGCCTTGCGGATATGTCAACTGCATTGCCAAAGCTTTTTCAACGCTATTAGCAAATCGCAGTGTGTGTCTTACGACAAGAGTGCCGTTGATACCCTGGTTTGAACTATCTTTACCGGCGCTGCCAGCGCCGTGGTGCGCATAGGCAAGGCCTTTATTATTCATGGCCGGGTGAATACTGAAAGTTGGCACACCCATTCTTGTAATGTAACCATTACCTGTGTCCGGGAGGACCGCGATCAAGGCTTCATGTGAAAGTGGATGGTCTCCGGAGCCGCTACAAATCAGTCTGCCATCTTTAGTGGCAGTCCCCCAGGCGGCAAAGCCGCTGCATCCAGAAGAAGGGGGGCTCCCTGATTGAGTTTGCTGGCGTCCCAGACCCCGGTATACCGGCGGAATGTGAAAAGACATGCAATCGTCGGCCATCACTTCATCAGGGGTTAAATCAATACCAATAGAGGCAGCCCCGTCTGCAATACCCTGAAACATATCGATAAATTCAGGGGCATGTTTCTCCAGTTGCACCTGATAGGCACGCAAAATTCCAGTTTCTTTTTTGTTGAAATTACGTTTGAGCCTTTCCAAAGCCCAAGAACCGAATAATTGACATAGTTGTTGGGCATATTGATAACCCATCTGGTAATCAGAGCCTTGCAGCAAAATAACGGGAGCAACATTGGGAGCCAGCGGAACGCCATTATCAAAAGATATTTCCGGTTTGAAAGCAGAGTCTTTCATGTTATTACCCTTTCCAAATCTAAAAAATCGGTATTTCGATTTTCCAAAATTGATGGTTTCTAGCAAAAGCCCACTTGAAGGCTCTGATATTCGGATTTGCTATAATAGCTCCTGTGGGATCGTTTCTATATATACCGTATACTATAGAAAATATATACTAATGGCAAGATTAATCAATGGTTGAAATGGATTATTAAATGTTTATCGTTTTCTTGTCATAGGTCAGCCGATTTCCGCTTTTTCTGCTGGGGTTGACAGACCACACATCTTTCCTGCGGATTTGATAGCCACATTTAAAATATATTATCTTGTATCGTTTTAGTTATCAAGTTTATATTACTGAGCTTAATAATTTACTGCCCTAAGTAGCAAATCGGTTTGTGAGCGCCACCATTTGTTCATTTCCGGTTATGAGTACTCCATTTTGACTATTGATTTAGCCTACTTAAAGTATGTAAAACTATTAATGTAAATATTCACTCACAACCAAAGAAATGAAAGGATAAAATAGATGAATAATAACAATTTTTCCTCTGAGCCAGAAATGGGAGCTCTGTCTTTAGACAGCGTCTGCACCCAGGCTTTTGCGATCGGCCTCACAGCAATGTTAGGAAATTTGAACGGGCAGTGTGTCGATTGTCCGATAACCTATTGGCCCGGATACCTTAAATTGGTCATACCTCCGACCGGAAACCGGTATCTAATGGTAGGTGAAGGTGTTCCTTTTGTGC
>CAYVPT010000056.1:0-10240 GCA_964453865.1 uncultured Dehalococcoidaceae bacterium | reverse complement strand
TCGCGTTCAAAGGATATAGCTACATCACTGGTTATGGCGAAGTACCATTTGCCTTCCTGGTCGGGCTCTTTTAACTCGAATACCTGCTGGCCCGGTACATCGACGGCCAGACGGTTGTTCTGCACCAGCACCGTAAACACCGTGTCCTTGAACTGGCCGAAGTTGGCGGTATACTCACCGAGATACGGTTCATAATCTTCAGTAGCTCCGGTATCGGGTGTTGACTCTTTAAGCAGCGTGTCCCAGACTATATTGATAGCCTGGGGTGGTAGAGGGCTTGCCGAGGCGTTGGTCAGCAGCACGAAACCGAGGTTAGATTCCGGCAGCAGAGCCACCTGTGCCGAAAAGCCGTCGACATTACCACCGTGTTCAATGACCGGCTGACCTTCCCATTCCCGTATCATCCAGCCCATGCCGTAGCCTATGGTCGCGGTAATATTGACCTGGGTCGTCCAGGTTTCGCGGAGGCTTGCCTCACTGATGAGGCGGCGGCCTTCATATTCCCCGCGACCGAGCTGGAGGCGTACCCACTGCGCCATGTCAAGTACATTGGAATTGATTGAGCCGGCCGGGCCGATGTTGTCGACATTGCGCATGGGTTTATATTCATAAGCCTGTAAATCATCATCCCACAAATAGCCCGATGCCAGCCGGGGATCTTTTTCCGCTTCGGTCACGGATGTAGTGGTGCTGTCCATATCCAGTGGCTCGAAGCTGCGTTCCTTGACCAGTGTATCCCAATCCGTGCCATCCACTACACCGGCGGCTACGCCCGCGGACATATACATTACATTGCTGTAATAGAATTTCTCTCCGAGAGGTACGTATGGTTCAGCCTTGACAGCATCATGCAGCACTTCTTCACGAGGTATCTGGCCGCTGGCAAAGAGGATGCCCATACGGGTAAAGCCGGTGCGGTGCGAAAGCACATCGCGCAGGGTAATCCCGGCGCTTTCATTATCACTTTCGACATTCATCTGGAAATACGGCAGGTATTCGTTCACCGGGTCATCCCAGTCCATCTTACCCTCATCGACAAGCATACCGACCAGAGTAGATGTAAAGGCTTTAGTGGATGAACCGATGGCGAAGATAGTCTCGGGCGTTACGGGAGTTTCCGTCTCGACGTTAGCCACCCCGAAGCCGTGGGTAAGGATCACTTCATCGTCCTTTACCACGGCGATAGCCATACCGGGGACGTGCAGCGTCTGGCGCTGTTGCTCAAGCCGTTCCACCAGAAGGTCGAGTTTCTGCTGCAGTTCCGGCGTTACTACCGGAGTTTCCGGGGTAGTTGTATCCGTGGGAGATGAAACAGGTACTTCAGTTACGGACGGAGCAGAACAACCCGCCACGAGGATAATAGAAAAGAGGAGGAGTAATATCAGTTTTTTCATGTTTAACCTCGTAGATTAGTCTTGTATGTATTTATGCTCTTACTTAATTCTAGGTCTTCATTAACGATAAATCAACGCTTTGCAGGTGGTCTTTCAATACCTGTTTTCAATAAATATTGATTGATGGAGTATTTAGTCAGGGAAAATACCAACTCATCGAAGGTAGATTAGAAGATACTCTTAGACAGTTTGCCAGGTGAACACGCCTTCGGTTTGTTTTATATAGCCGAGACCCGGAAACGTGAAATGACAGGCGAAGACAAGAGTCCCGGATTTAACAACATCGAATAGTATTTCAGACCTCGTTTTTATGGCCTGTTCGGGTGTTACGTCGAACACTGAGAAATATTCGGGATTTATAAACTCCTGCGGTGAATGGAGAATATCCCCGATGCAAAGAAGCTGTTTACCATTCGACGATATATCCACCATAACGTTGCCCGGCGTATGTCCGTGGGCGGGTATGAGTCTGATTCCGGGCAGTACTTCATCACCATCATTAGCCAGGTCAAATTTCTCCCGGATGGGTAAAAGATTCTCCCGGGCGGACTTAAAAAATCCATTCTGAAGCTCGTTGTCCCCCGGCCCTTCAGCCCAGTACTCCCACTCCCTTTCGGATGTGATATAACGGGCATTGGGGAAAACGGGCATTCCCCGCGAGTTAAAGCAGCCGACCGCATGGTCAATGTGACCGTGGGTCAGAATAATTCTATCGATATCGGAACACCTGATCCCGGCTGCCTCCATGTTTTTAACCAGATGCCCGGCGGTAGCTTGAAATCCGTCACCGCAGCCGGTATCGATGAGTATTTTATAGTCGCCCGAGTCTATAAACAGATTATTTAACCCGAATACCTCCCCTTCATTTCCCAGTGTGCCGTCGCTGAAAACCGTGCATTTGTACTGCCCTATATCGATGTGAAATCCCGCTTCTGTCATCGGTTCCTCCCTTCTAGCGTTTATCATAAACGCTTATTCCTGTACTTTATATATCTTACAGAGAAAGGCGCGCCACGGTTCCGAGCCGGTTTGAGGGTCGCGGGCCATGCCGTGGGTCAGCATGTTAACGTTCGACTCCCTGAAACCGTATTCCCACGGCTCTTTCTCCGGGAACCACCAGCCGTGCTGCGCGCTGACAACACCGGGATGAATACCTTCCGTCAGGCTGGCTCTCTGCCTGATCCGACCGCCCCGTGGACTTTCTATCCATACCCAGTCGCCGTTTTTTATACCCAGTTCCGATGCGGTATCGGGGTTAATCTCAACTCTTGGGTCCGGGTTCCGCCGGCGTAAGGATTTTATCTGCCTGCCTTCGGTATGAAAAAATGCCTGGACTCTGGCTCCTGTTGTTATTATCAGGGGATATTCTTTGTAAACATCCGGGGTCGAAGCGGGGCTTTCGGGAGGTTCGGCGTAATAAGGCAAAGGGTCATAGCCCATATCTTTCAAAGCCGAACAGGATACTTCAAATTTACCGGAAGGCGTTTTAAATCCGTCCCGCTCGTATTTTCTATATCGCATATTGCCTTTAAGTATGCCGATTTCTTTAAATTCCTCGAATGTCATGCCGGTGTCTTTCAGCATCCAGTCGCCGTATTCCGTCGTGCTCTGCCACGGAAAACCGTCTTCCATGCCCATGCGGCGGGCAAGGTCGAAAAGTATCTGCTTATCGTCCCGGCATTCACCAATAGATTCAACCTTTGACCTGGCGGTAACACACCAGACCATGTGCATGTCGCAAACATCATCGGTTTCCAGCCAGCTGGCGGCGGGGAGAACGATATCGGCAAATTGAGTCGTGGGTGTCATAAATAAATCAGCAGCTACTATGAAATCGATTTTTCGCAATACCTTCACCATCTCTAAACAATCGCTGTGACCAACGAGAAGATTACTGCCCATGATAAACATGGCTTTTATCGGATAAGGTTTATCGGTGAGTGACGTTTTAATAAACTCCGCGGGTTGTATCGTCGTGCTCAGCTTATATTTAGCGGCACCAATCATTTTCTGTTTTGATTCGAGGGGGAGTTTCTCCGGCGCTTCTATATCCGGATTAAGGCGCGGCGCCTGCGTAACCACGTTAGCCGGAGGCACCCAGAAAGCATCGCCACCCGGGATATCGATATTGCCCGTGATACCGGATAATATAAGCAGGGCCCGGATAGTCTGGAAATTATTCACTCCCTGGTCAATGCCGACACCCCACTGTAAGCAGGCAGGCTTCGTAGTAGCGTATAATCGCGCGGTAGCCTGAATAGTCTCCGCGGGAACCCAGGTAATCTCGGCTACCTTTTCCGGGGTGTATTCCCTAACCCTTTCCCTCAACTCGTTGAAACCTACGGTCCACTTTTCTACGAATTTTTTATCATATAACTCTCCTTCAATAATCATATGGAGCATACCCAGAGCCAGGGCGGCATCCGTCCCGGGACGAATCGGCAGCCAGTAATCAGCTTTGGCAGCCAGTCCGGTTTTCCTGGGGTCGACGACTATTAATTTAGCTCCGCCCTTCAATGTCCGGGTAAGCTGTTGACTGCACATACCGTCGGCGGCGCCGACTTCGGTCAGGTTGCACCCCCAGACGAGGACACATTCCGGTTTAACCCCACCGAAACCATAGTAGTCGCATATCGGAAGTTCACCGCACGTCATCGCCGAGGCTATCAACCGGGGACCGTAACAGAGATGAGCGAAACCGAGCCGATTCGGGGTACCCAGACAATTAAGAAAGCGGTGAAACAGCACGTAGTAAGGTCGGCCGGTTCCCCTGGCTCCTACAATTGATTCCGCCCCGAAATCTTGTTTAGCTTTAAGTAATTCCTCGCTGACGGTGTCCAGTGCTTCGTCCCAGGTAATCCTTTGCCACTTATTTTCGCCACGGTTACCTGTCCTCTTCAAGGGGTATTTCAGCCTGTCTTGGTGATACAAAAGCTCCGGAGCCGCTTTTCCTTTCACGCAAATATATCCCTGAGAGGTAGGGCTGTCAGGGTCTCCGGTTACTTCCACAAGCTTTCCGTCTCTAATATGAAGCAGGACACCACAGACACCGTGGCAACCCCGGCAGGTAGATTTAACGACACGATATGACATAGTTAAATAATATTATCTTCGATTAGAAAACAAGTCCCATCCGTATAAGCCAGTTTAAGAAGGAGATGAATATGGTGGACTCTCTTGTCTCCTTTACGCTGAATACCTAGATTATATCGGGCTTTGGTAGACAAAACAAGCTGATGGCGGTAACACCAGAACGCGCTAAGCCGCGGATGGTGCGAGGGCGGTCAGGGTGGGAATAGATAACACACAAAGGGGAGTGGAGTATTTATGGATTCCGGCCTGCTCCGGAATGACAGTGCGGGAAATGGATTCTTCATTATAACTATAAATGACAGATGTCAAACTTGTTTTGTCATCGGCCAAACCCCTGTGATAGAATTAGAATTGCTTTGAAAGAAGATATTAAATACTGGGTAGCCTTTAATAACATCCACGGCATCGGACGGGTGAGGCTGGGACAGCTGGAAAGCTATTTCGGCAGTCTGGGGCATGCCTGGCAGGCTTCTGCCGGTGAACTTAAACGTGCCGGACTGGACGGCACGGCATTAAAAGCTATTTCGCAATGGCGTGATAAAATCGACCCTGACGCCGAAATGGCCGGACTAAAGCGCTACGGCATCCAGGTGCTTATTTGCAATGATAAGGCTTACCCGCGCCGACTCAAGGAAATATATGACTTTCCGCCGGTGCTTTACGTACGCGGCTCGCTGCAACCGGAAGACGAGTGGTGCCTGGCGGTAGTGGGCACACGGCGGGCGACTGTTTACGGCAAGCAGGTAACCGAAGAAATGGTAGCCGACCTTGCCCGGAACAATATCACCATTGTCAGCGGTCTAGCCAAGGGTGTGGATACCATTGCCCACCGGAGCGCGCTGGAAGCGGGAGGGAGGACTATCGCCGTATTTGCCTGCGGGCTCGATACGGTGTATCCGGCGGAGAACGAAAGGCTGGCGCGTGATATCATGGAAAACGGAGCAATTATCAGTGAGTACCCACCGGGCACAAGACCGAAAGCGGAAAACTTCCCGCGGCGTAACCGCATTCTCAGCGGCCTGAGCCTGGGAGTGCTGGTCACCGAGGCGGGAGAGGGCAGCGGGGCAATGATTACAGCCAACATGGCGCTGGAGCAGAACCGGGAGGTGTTCGCCATCCCCGGCAGCATTCTATCGCCGACCAGCCGTGGCACCAACCACCTAATTCAGGAGGGGGCCAAACTGGTGCGGGAATGTGTTGATATTTTGGAAGAACTGAACCTGACCGCGGTTACCCGCCAGATGGAAATGCGGGAAGTCCTGCCGGAGTCCGGGACCGAAACGGTGCTGTTAAAACAGCTCAGCGCCGAACCTTCGCACATTGACGAGGTCTGCCGGAAGAGCGGACTGCCGGCGGCCACGGTCAGCAGTACGCTGGCCATGATGGAGCTTAAGGGACTGGTCAAGCAGGTGGGTACGATGAACTATGTTTTAGCGAGGGAGCTGCGACAGGAATACCGTGTGAGAGTTGAATAAAAAGATGAGTAAAAAATTAGTGATTGTAGAATCGCCGGCAAAGTCTAGGACACTGGGTAAAATACTGGGAAGGGGATATACCATCAAGGCTTCCCTGGGGCATGTGAGAGACCTGCCCAGGGGGCAGATGGGCGTGGATGTGGAAAACGGCTTTGTTCCCAGATACGTTGTACCGCGCGCCAAGACCAAGCTGGTGAACGAACTCAAGCAGGCGACGCAGGATGCTTCGGCGATATATCTGGCTACCGACCCCGACCGCGAGGGCGAAGCCATCGCCTGGCACCTCTCTGAAGTAACGAAAACCGACCGCAAGCCGTACTATCGCGTTGTTTTCCGGGAGATAACCGAGGAAGCCGTGAAATCCGCCTTTCAGGACCCTCGCGAGATAGATATGCAGCTGGTGGATGCCCAGCAGGCGCGGCGTATACTGGACAGGCTGGTCGGTTATAACATCAGCCCGCTGCTCTGGAAAAAGGTCAGGAAACGCCTTTCCGCCGGCCGGGTGCAGTCGGTGGCGGTGAAAATAATCGTTGACCGGGAGAGGGAAATACAGGCTTTCAAGCCGGAAGAATACTGGGTAATCGAGGTTGAGTTAAGCAAAAAGACAGAAAAACTGTCCTTCCGGGCAACGCTGGTCGGCCTGGTTGGCGGCAAAAAACTCGATGTTCATACTCAGAAGGAGTCGGAGGAATTAAGAAAGGCGCTGGAAAAGGCCATTTACGACGTCCTCAAGGTAAGCACCAGAAAAGTAACCCGGCAGCCGGCTCCGCCCTTCACCACCAGTACGCTACAGCAGGAAGCCTGGCGCAAGCTGAGGTTTTCCGCCAAGCAGACCATGGCCATCGCCCAGCAGCTTTACGAAGGCCTGCCCGTTGGTAAAGAAGGTAATGTCGGTCTCATCACCTACATGCGTACCGATTCCACCCGCGTGGCAGAATCGGCCGTAACCGAGACGGCAGCTTTCATCCGGGAAAAGTACGGTCCTGAATATTTGCCGCCCCGTCCCAGAGCCTTTACCACCCGCAGCCGGGGAGCCCAGGAAGCCCACGAGGCCATCCGCCCCACTCGGACCCGCCGCGAGCCGGCCTCGATTAAGAAATATCTTAATAACACCCAGTTCCGGCTCTATGACCTTATCTGGAAACGCATGGTCGCCAGCCAGATGGCGGCGGCCCTTTTCGATAATACTACCGTAGATATCGAGGCTAAAAACCATGATGTCTACCTGCTGCGGACAGCGGCATCGGTCAATACTTTCCCGGGATTTATGACGCTTTACAGCGAAGGCAAAGATGAAGTCGAGGAAGAGAGTAAAGCATCATTACCCGGACTAACCAAAGGGGACGAACTAAAGTTGCTGGGGATTTTCCCCGAGCAGCGTTTTACCCAGCCACCGCCCCGCTATACCGAAGCCACACTGGTAAAGAACCTGGAGCAGTTCGGGATAGGGCGTCCCAGCACTTACGCGCCGACTATTTCCACGATTCAGGACCGCGAATATGTTAACAAAGTCAAGGGGATTTTTCAGCCCACCGAACTGGGCTTTGCCACCAACGACCTGCTCGTGCAGCACTTCCCGGATATCATTAATATCAAGTTCACCGCCGATATGGAGAACGAACTCGACGATATCGCCAGTCAAGAGCGTGAATGGCCGGACGTCATCCAGGACTTCTACACGCCTTTCGAGAAAGACCTGGAAAAAGCGGTACAGACGGCGGAAAAGGTAAAGCTGGCGGATGAACTAACGGGCGAAGCCTGCCCCAAGTGCGGCAAGCCCTTGGTGGTCAAGACGGGGCGTTTCGGGAAGTTCATCGCCTGCAGCGGCTATCCCGAGTGTAAACATACGCAGTCGTTCCAGGTAAAGCTGGAGGCCAAGTGCCCGAAGTGCGGTAAAGAAATTGTGCAGAGGATAAGCAAGAAGAGACGCACGTTCTACGGGTGCAGCGGCTACCCGGACTGCGATTTTATTACCAACTTCAAGCCTTTAACCAAGCCGTGTCCCCAGTGTGGCAGTCTATTAACCCAGCATGGCAAGCAAGCCTGGTGCTTCAAGTGTGAGTACAAAGGGAAGGTGGAGGAGGAGAAGGAAGAAGCTACAAGTAGCAAGTGACAAGTAGTGTGGGGAGAGGGGATAGAGTTCAGGAATAAGCAGCGGATGATACGAGGGTAGCAGGGTGGGAAAAGATAAGAAACGAGGGGTTTTGGAGTGGGGTAGACAACCTGAGTACGAGATAAAATTATGCAGGAAGTCTTTAATAGATACATCGGGTACCTGGAAGCGGAGCGGAACGTCTCGGCGTATACGGTGAGGAACTACACCAACGACCTTATGGAGTTCTTCGGGTTTGTCAGCGATAAGGGGATAAATACGCTGAGGGACGTGAACAAGCAGACGCTGCGGAGCTACCTGGCGCACCTCATGGAAACAGGCTACGCTAAAAGCAGCATCGCCCGAAAACTCTCGGCGATACGCTCCTTTTTTCGCTATCTCATGCGTGAGGACATGATTTCGGCCAGTCCGGCGGCGACCACGGTTTCGCCCAAGCTGGATAGACGGCTGCCCGCATTCCTTACCGTGGAGGACGCCAAACGCCTGGTGGAATCGCCCGACCTTTCCGAGCCGCAGGGACAGCGCGACCGCGCCCTGCTGGAGCTGCTTTACGCATCCGGCCTGCGCGTCAGCGAACTGGTGAACATGGATGTGGAGCAGGTAAATCTGGACACCAACGAAATACGCGTCTGGGGGAAGGGTTCTAAAGAACGCATCGTCCTGATAGGCGTGCCGGCGGCACAGGCGTTGCAGACCTATATACATGAGGGACGGCGGGAACTACTCGGAGGGAAAAAGAACAGCGCCCTGTTCGTCAGCCGCTACGGCGGGCGTCTCCCGGCCAGAACAGTCCAGAAAATCCTGACGAAATATGCCCGCAATATAAATAAAAAAGTCCATCCCCACGTGTTACGGCATACCTTCGCCACCCATCTCCTCGATGGCGGGGCCGACCTGAAAGTAGTCCAGGAGTTATTGGGGCACGCCGATTTGTCATCGACACAGATTTACACCCACGTTACGAGGAGTCGGGCGCGCCAGATATACCTTGCCGCCCACCCCATGGCGCGGGGAGAAAGCGATAAACGTGAATAACCGATTACGCAAGCTGAGCCGGAAATTCGCCGGGCAGGAAATCGATGCCGTCTTCATCACGCAGGCGGAGAACCGGCGCTACCTCTCCGGCTTCGACGGCTCGGCGGGCTTTTTAATTATTACCGATAATAAAGCGGTGCTGGCTACCGACTTTCGTTATACCGAGCAGGCCGTCGCCGAAGCCCCCGACTTCGAGATTCTGCGCATTGGCAGCAACCTCGACTGGTTTCCGGACCTGCTGGGAGACCTGGGCATCGAAACGGTTGGCTTTGAAGCCTGCCATGTCAGCTTTCACTTTCATCAACAGCTGAAAGATTCTTTAGAGAAGAAAAAGCTGGCGGTAAAGATGGTGCCCGTCAACGGGCTGGCGGAGTCCGTCCGGGCGGTGAAAGAATCGGGGGAAATCGAGCTTATTAAGAAGTCCGCCGCCATCACCGATACCGCCTACGAACAGGTGGCCGGGACAATCAAGCCCGGCATGACGGAGAAACAGGTGGCCTGGGAACTAGAGAAGCACCTGAGGGAAAACGGCAGCCAGGCACTGCCTTTCGAGATTATAGTTGCTTCCGGTCCGCGGGCGTCGCTGCCCCATGCCAAGCCATCGGAGCGTATTATCGAAGACGGCGATCCGGTATTGATAGACATGGGGGCAAGATATAGCGAATATGCCAGTGACCTTTCCCGGACTATCTGCGCCGGGAAGGCTGACGCTACCTTTAAAAAGGTCTACAACACGGTCCTGGAAGCCCAGTCGAAAGCCATGGAGGCAATCAGCCGGGGAATCACGGGTCACCAGGCCGACAGCGCCGCCAGGGAGGTCATCGACCGGGCGGGCTACGGGGAGGACTTCGGGCACTCGCTGGGTCACGGCGTCGGGCTGGCCGCTCACGAACTGCCCCGACTCGGCCCCAATTCTAAAGAGGTTCTTACCGAGGGCATGGTGTTCACCGTAGAACCCGGTATTTATCTTTCCGGGTGGGGCGGCGTGAGAATCGAGGACACGGTGGTCATGGAGAAGGGTAGGGCGAAGCCTGTCACCAAGGCCGTCAAAGCCAGATACGATTAAGGATATAAAGTTTACATAAAGATAGGAGATAATTCATCTTGTTAAAAGCCGACCTACATATTCA
>CAYVPT010000055.1:0-10320 GCA_964453865.1 uncultured Dehalococcoidaceae bacterium | reverse complement strand
ATTTAGGTTTGACCAGGCTGAGTATCAGTTTCAGTTCTTACTGGCTGCCGTGGCCGTGGACATGCACCTGTCCCAGTTTATTGTAAATGACCCGGGCCCCCAGCTTGAAGATATTATCCACAGTCCGGTTGACCAGGGACTCGTTGCCCGGGACTGGTGTTGCCGAGAGAACAATAGTATCACCGGGCTGTATATTCACGTGGCGATGGTCACGGTTGGCCATACGTACGAGGGCGGAAGTAGGTTCTCCCTGGCTGCCGGTGGTTACTAGGACTATCTTCTCCGGGGGCAGTCCCTTAATTTCATCAATCCGGCCCAGCGTGCCTTCCGGGGCTTTGATATAGCCCAGGTCCAGGGAGATACGTACCGTATCGGTCATGCTGCGGCCGATAATAAAAACACGCCGCTGGTGTCTGGCAGCGGCATCGATAACCTGCTGAATGCGTGAAATAAGGGAGGAAAAGGTGGTGACAATTACCCTGCCCGGAGCACTGCCGATAACGTGGTCCAGTGACTCGCCGACGGTCTGCTCGGAAGGCGTGTACCCGGGGAGTTCGGCATAGGTGGAATCGGAGAGCAGTAGCAGCACTCCCTGGGCGCCCAGCTGGGAAAGCCGGGAAAGATCGGTGGGTCTGCCGCTGACCGGAGTGTAATCCACCTTAAAATCGCCGCTGTGAATGATGGTTCCCACCGGGGTACGCACGATGATGCCGGCGGCATCCGGGATGCTGTGACAGACGGGAAATAACTCGATTTTAAACTTGCCGAGACTGATTTCCTTGCCGGGATCGAGTATCTTGAGATTGACTCCCTCACGCGTCTTTCTTTCCTTGAGCTTGACACGGATAAGTCCGTTGGTAAGTTTCGTGGCGTAGACAGGCGTATTATCGAGCTGGGGCAGCAGGTAGGGCAGGGCGCCGATGTGGTCTTCGTGGCCGTGGGTGATAATTATACCGCGTACTTTTTCCTTCCTTTCGGTAACATAGCTGAAGTCGGGGATAACCAGGTCGATGCCGAGCATTTCTTCTTCCGGGAACATGAGACCGGCGTCGATGATGATGATATCATTTTCGTATTCCAGCACCATCATGTTTTTACCGATTTCGCCGAGTCCACCGAGGGGGATTACCTTTAACTTCGGGCTAGACATAATATTATACCTCGAACATATTCAACTGCTGTCCGCCCTCTGCGGATGGCCGGTCTTCCTGAACGTTGCTGGCTTCGGACAGAATTTCAGGTATTTTTTGCATATCGGCTTCGATGGCCTGCTTCAGACTCTGCTGGTGGAGAGCGGCGGCCGGATGATACATGGCAAAGTAGATAACGCCGTCGCGTTTCTGAGCCGTGCCGTGAATCTTGCTGATAGTCTTACCCGGGAAGTACCTCGCCATAGAGTAACGCCCCAGGGTAACAATCATTTTCGGTTTGATTATCTCAATCTGTTCATCCAGCCACTGGCGGCAGTTCTGTATTTCCGTCGGGAGGGGGTCGCGGTTATCCGGGGGACGGCACTTGATGACATTGGCGATATATACCTGCTGGCGATTCAGATTTATTGAGGCCAGTAATTTATCCAGATACTGTCCGGCCGGACCGACAAAGGGACGACCCTGCTGGTCTTCATGCCAGCCGGGCGCTTCACCGATGAAGATGATATCGGCATCCTCGGCACCTTCCCCGGGAACGACCTTGGTACGCCGTCCGGCGATTTCACATTTCTGGCAAAGTGCTATTTGCTGGTAAAGCTCAGTCAGTGCCGACATATCGTTTTATCTCTGAAATCATGATAACACCGCAAATATATCAAGTCAATCGTGGCTTACAGACGAAAAACAGACGCGAGTTATAGTCGAATCGAACGGTTATTTCACCACTGGCAGACCGACTGCCTCCCAGGCGGAGATACCGCCCGTCATATTGATGATATGTTCGAATCCGAGGTCTTCTATTGCGTTCCGAGTAATATCAATATGAAAATAAGGGCCGGTTTACACTTCATTCTAATGACCTGTTTTTCACTTAAGACTGACAAGTTTGACGGAATAGACATCGGGGATATCAAGAATCTGCTTCTGCTGCTTCTCCGGCAGAGGTTCGTCCAGGATAAGCACCAACAGGGCCTGGCCGCGTTTTTTAAGCCGACCCAGGTGCATGAAGCTGATATTGATATCGGCATCGCCGGTTATCTTGCCCACCGCGCCGATGAGTCCGGGTCGGTCTTTGTGGTCGCTGAACAGGAAGTAGGAACCGGGTGTGGGCACGATATCCAGCCAGTAATCGTTGATTCTGACGATATGTGCTTCGTTTTGCATAACGGTACCGGCAACGGTGCACGAACCGGCGGTGGTCGTTATAGCTACGGTAAGCAGGCTGGCGTAGTTGACACAGGTAGCCTCTTTCTCTTCGATGACAGAGAGACCGCGTTTGGCAGCTATATGGTTGCAGTTGACGATGTTTACCCTTTCTTCGCTGTTGTCTTCGAGCAGGCCGCCGACCACGGCGGCTTTCAGGGGATTGGTATCGTAATTGGCAATATCGCCTTCGTATCTGATACGGATACTCTTGGCCTGCCCCTCGGCCAGCCTGTAGACCAGTTTACATAAAGTATTGGTCAGTTTCAGGTACGGCGCCAGCGCTTCCAGAGTCTCCGAGGGCACGTAGGGGACGTTGATGGCAGACCGGGCCGGCTGCCCTCTGAAGACATCGACTATCTGCTCGGCGACATCCCGGGCCGCCAGTACCTGCGCCTCGGTGGTGGAGGCGCCGAGATGGGGGGTAACAATGATATTGTCCACGCCGAAGAGAATGCTCTCGGTGCAGGGCTCCTTCTCGAACACGTCAATAGCAGCACCGGCCAGTTTCTTCTCCCGGACGGCTTTGACCAGCGCTTCTTCATCGATGAGGCCGCCCCGGGCGCAGTTGATGATGCGGGCCGTGGGCTTGCACTGGGCCAGCTCTTTAGCACCAATCATGTTCCGGGTCTGGGCCGTCAGCGGCAGATGCAGCGTGATAAAGTCCGATTCTTTGAGCAGCTGTCTTAAATCGACGAGCTCAACCTGTAGCTTTTTAGCGTACTCCACCGAAACCAGGGGGTCGATGCCTAACAGTCTCATATCGAAGCCCTGCGCTCGCTGGGCTACCTCGGAGCCGACGTTGCCCAGGCCGATGATACCCAGTGTTTTACCCCGCAACTCGGTGCCCATGAACTCGTTGCGTTTCCACTGGCAGCTTTTGAGCGAAGCGTTAGCCTGGGGGATATTGCGCGCCGAGGCCAGCAGCAGGGCAATGGCATGTTCCGCGGCGGAGACGGTATTTCCCGTGGGGGCGTTCACCACGACGATACCGCAACGGGTGGCCGCCTCTATATCAACATTGTCGATGCCGACACCGGCACGGGCGATAACCAGGAGCTTTTTACCAGCCTCGATTATAGCCGGGGTGTCCTGCGTCTGACTGCGCACCATCAGGGCGTCGTATTCGCCGATGATTCCGATGATTTCCTCCGGTTTCAGGTTAGTTTTAATGTCAACCTGGGCTTCTTCACGCAGGATTTCAATGCCCTCTTCGGAAACCGGGTCGGTAATCAGTACCTTCTTCCGCTTTACTGCCATATGCCTGTCCTTTTACTACTTATTAAAACCAGCCAGAGGCAGGACTTTTTCTATTGCCCCCAGTATTTCCTTAATATCGTTTTCATCGACCATGCCGAGGTGGCCGATGCGGAAAATCCTGCCATCGAGGGTCTGCTGTCCACCGGCCAGAACCACCTGGTATTCTTCGCGGAGGACCTGACGCAACTTCTTACCGTCGAGACCGGCCGGGATACCCACCGCCGTAACCGTATTCGAGGCATGGCTCGCTTCGGCAAAGAGGGGCAGTCCCAGCTTTTTTATACCGTCGCGGGTCATCTGTCCCAGGCGGGTGTGGCGCGCGAAGACGTTCTGAATACCTTCTTTTTGCATCATTTTCAGGGCCACCGTGAAAGCATAAACTATAGATACGGCCGGCGTCCAGGGGTTCTCTTTTTTCTCATCAAAGAACTTTTTTGCTTTGGCAAAGTCCCAGTAGAAATGAGGCATTTTGGCGCTAGCATAGGCCTGCCAGGCTTCCGGGCTGACGCTGACCATAGCCATGCCGGGCGGGACCATCCAGCCCTTCTGTGAGGCGGTAATAACGACATCACAGCCCAAATCGTCGACGGGGAGGTTGATAGAGCCCAGGCTGCTGATGGCATCGACGATGAGGAGCTTGCCGGCGTCTTTGACTACCTTGCTCAGAGCATCAAGGTCATTGGTTACACCGGTGGAGGTCTCGTTGTGGGTTATCAGTACGGCTTTGATACCGGGATTATCATTAATGGCTTTCTTGACGGCATCGGGGTCGGCGGCTTGTCCCCACTCCACCTTGAGGGAAACGACATCGGCGCCGAACTCGCGGCAGATATTAGCCCAGCGGTCGCCGAAAACGCCGATGGAGACCGATAATATCTTATCTCCCGGCGAAAGCATGTTGACCGCCGCTGCCTCCAGGCCGCCCGTACCCGAGCCGGTCAGCAGCAGGACATCATTTTTAGTCTGGAACACCTTTTTCAGGTCGGCGGTGACGTCCGCCAGCATCTGGTGGAACTCCGGGCCGCGGTGGTTGACCATGGGCCAGGCCATCGCCTGGAGGACTTCCGGCGGGCAGGGGGTAGGGCCGGGCACGCGCAACTGTGTCATGTGTTCGTCTCCTTGATAGTGATTAATCCGTGATAGTTATTTGAGCAAAACGACGTTTTCCTATTTTAAGAACACTGCCATTCTTAATGGAAAAATTCTCGCTGGTGATTTTTTCTTCATCAATGCTTATAGCTCCTTGACGAAACAAACGATTTACCTCACTATTACTTTTTGCTAGTCCTTTTATGACGATTGTCGGAGCAAAAGTCTTTATATTTAAATGAAGTGTTGGTACTTCAATAATAACATCTATATTTTCTGGTATTTCTTTCTTTTCGTGAACCTTCTCAAAATGCTCTTCGGCTGCTTTGGCTTCCTCATCGCTGTAAAGTCCGGCAACGATTTCCCTGGCCAGGCGCTTTTTGAATGTCATGGGGTTGGCGCCGTCATCAAGCTGCTTTTTGATATCGTTCAGCTCCCCGGGAGGGACGTCGGTCAGCAGTTCAAAGTACTGGAAGATGATGTTGTCGGGGATGGACATCGTCTTGCCGTAAATATCCTGCGGCGCCTCGGCCACGCCGATATAGTTGCCCCGGCTCTTGCTCATCCGGTGAACGCCGTCGGTGCCCACCAGCACCGGGTAGGTAAGGCACACCTGCGGCTTAAGTCCGAAGGCTTCCTGGAGCTTGCGGCCGGCCATCAGGTTGAAAAGCTGTTCCGTGGCGCCGATCTGGACATCGGCTTTGAGGTGAACGGCGTCATAACCCTGGGCCAGCGGGTAGAGCAACTCGCGCAGCCAGATGGGATCGTTCTTCTCGTACCGGTTACGGAGCCGGTCACGAATGAGAAATTGCTGAACGGTAAAAAACGAAGCCATACTGATGACATCGGAAAAAGTCAGCTTGCTCAGCCATTCGTAGTTATAGCGAATAGTCGTTTTCTTCTGGTCGAGTATTTTAAAAGCCTGCGCGGCATAGGTCTCGGCGTTTTTCCTGACCTGTTCCAGCAATGCCTGGGAGCGGGCTTCATCGCGGTCGCTGGGGTCGCCAATCAGGGTGGTAAATGTGCCGATGAGAAAAGTAACATCGTGCCCGAAATCCTGGAACTGCCGCAGCTTGCGCATGGTAATCGTATGTCCCAGATGGATATCGGGGGCGGTGACATCATAGCCGCAGTATACCCTGAGCGGACGGCCTTCAGCCTCAGCTTCCGACAGTTTTTGCTTTAAATCCCCGGTCATCATTTCTTTGATCTGGGAATCGCCGAACTCAGCGCCCTGCATATAAGTAGTAACCTGTTTATCTATGGATGCCACCTTAAAAAAGCCTCCTCGATTTTCTTGCATCCCTGGATGTTAATTAATGCCCATTGAATCGAATATCGTTTTACCCTGTTTGATGTCCTCGGCCAGCTGCCTTTTCAGTTCGCCGGCGTTTTTAAATCTCTTTTCATGGCGGAGCCTTATGACGAAATCAACCGACAGCTTATGGTCGTAAAGGTCACCGCGATAATCAATCAGGAAAGATTCCACGGTACGCTCGTTTTCACCGAAGGTCGGGTCACACCCGATGTTGGTCATCGACTGGTATACTTTGCCGTTGACGTGGGCCAGGCTGGCATAAACGCCGTCCGGAGGGATAGCCTGGCCGGGGCTTACATGCAGGTTGGCGGTGGGAAAGCCGATACCTTCACCGCGCCCCGCCCCGGTAACCACCCGGCCACGGAGGCTGTAGTAACGGCCGGTCAGTTCATGCACCCTGCCCATGTTGCCATCGGCCAGCGCCTTCCTGATGGCGGTACTGCTGACCACTTCACCGTTAATTTCCAGCGGCGGCACTACAGTAACGCTGAAACCCATTTCACGCCCCAGTTTTTTAAGGGTATCGGTATCACCCTCTCTGGCTTTTCCCAGAGCGAAATCCGAGCCGATTACCAGGCCGCGCATCCTCAGGTATTTTATCAGCAGGCCGATGAAGATGCGGGCATCCAGCCAGGCTAGATGGGATGTAAAAGAAAGCGGCACGACAAAATCGATTCCCTCTTCTTTTAATAGCCTGGTCCTGGTGGTGATATCGGTGATAAAGGGGAGCTTTTTACCCGGAGTCAGCAGGTCCTCGGGATGTTGTCGGAAAGTCACCAACCCGGTAAGCAAATGCTTAAGGGCAGCCTGCCTGAGCAATTCGGCAACCAGGCGCTGGTGGCCCAGGTGGACCCCGTCAAAAACGCCGATAGTCAGCAGGGTATCACTATCAGGTGAAAAGTCAGATAATTCTTCCTCTACAGGCACAACTTCTTCTCCCCAATCAATAGTTTATTATACTATAAAATGCCAGCTAGGCGTCAAACGTATAGCTGGTGGAAATACAGACGGCATAACGATAACCCGATATTACCGGGACTCGGCTACCTGAAACTGCAGAAGACAAGCCCGGCCGGTATCTTGGGGTAGAAATAGGTCGATTTACGCGGCATGCGGTCGCCACTGTCGGCGACAGCCTTGATAATACCGGGCTTTACCGGATTAACGAGGAAAGCCAGCTGATATTCATGGTCCAGTACCCGGTTGATGGCCTCCAGGGCGTTATTGGTATAGTCGAGATGGACACCGGCCATCTCATGAGTAAGGCCGAGAAGTTCTTCCAGGATAACGTGGTCGACGATACTCACATCCAGCTTCTGGTAAAGCTCCGTGTGAAAGTACGGTATCATCGGCTTGATAAGGTTTAAATCCTTCAGCGTCAGCAGATAAAGTGTATCCGTTCGCAGGCCATACAGTATCAGTTTTACTTCATCTGTTTTTTCGGATAAAAGGGAGTTGATTTGCGATAATATATTCTCTCTGTTTAAAGGATATTCTTCAATATCAAAACATGTTTTTAAACCGGTTAAAAGATTGTCGATTGCCGATGGAGCCATACCGCGGGCCATCCGGTGCGCCGGCAGAATTACCAGGCCGGGGTCGGCGATATCTATCAAAGACATCATCACGAAATCGTACGATTCTTCGGCCGTCTCCGATAAAGAGCTGGCGTGCCTTTCCCGTCGGTAGGCCAGGGCGCTCTCATAACGGTGATGGCCATCGGCGATATAAAGCGGTTGTCCCTCCAGGCATTCGCGGATCTGCCGGATAGTATCAGCATCGGTGACGGGCCATAACTGATGGCTTTCGCCGTTCGCATTATCAGTGCTAAGAAAGGGGTTTTTTACCGCAGATTCATCAAGTAGAGATGATATTTTCTTGTCCCGGTCTTCGAAAAGGGCCATGATGGGGCTGGTATTAGCCTGCATCGCCCATAAAAGGTTCAAGCGGTCGCTCTTGGCGTGGGTGAAGGTTCCCTCGTGCGGGCGTATCGTCATGGTGTCCCATTCCTCCAGCCTGACCAGGCAATAGATATCGCGTCGATGGTATTTTTCCCCGCCCAGCGTAAAT
Organism: uncultured Dehalococcoidaceae bacterium; assembly: GCA_964453865.1. Lineage (GTDB taxonomy): Bacteria > Chloroflexota > Dehalococcoidia > Dehalococcoidales > RBG-16-60-22 > CAYVPT01. Next base: position 2,229 of record CAYVPT010000055.1, on the reverse strand, counting down.
TGATGGTCATCGACATAGATTGAAGGGGTTGTATCTCTTTTCAGGACGCCCTTTTCCAGCCATGTTTTCAGGAATGTCGAGGCGCGGGTATAACGGTTATCCTGGTCTTTGTCCTCCGGGAACTCACGACCGTATTCAATCCGGACAAAATTATACTCGCTGCGTTGATAAAGCTGCTGCTGTAGTTGCGGTGAGATGATATCGTGGGGCGGGCAGATAACCTCCGCCAGGTCTTTCACCAGCGAGGGATTGTAATGCGTGCCGTAAAACGGGCGAATGTCTGCCAAGTCTGACTTCCTGTAAAAAATCTGGGAAAATTCTCGCTAAAACAGTTTAACGTATCGTCGAGAAACGGCGCAAGTAATAATCTGGAAACTGCTATCCGCATATCATTTTTTATACTCACCCCCTGTATCCCCCTCTCGAACAGGTTTATCTACAGGACTCTATTTTCAATATGTTCAAGAGGGGGCAAGAATATGAGAGGGGGCGAAGCCCCCTCTCTCCTGGACTCCCCTCTCCAGCCATAAATCTCTGTGGTTTCTTGCCGATGTATCTGGCTGGAGAGGGGATAAAGGGGTGAGGCTGGAAAGTGCCACACGATGTAAATATAACTACTTTAAGTGAAATACTGGTGTCTTTACGGTATAATGTTGATATCACGCAGGTTAAAGGGAGGCTCTTTTGATAGTCAGGAAACTGGTGGTAGGGCCGTATGCCAGCAATTGCTATATCGTCGGCTCGGAAGCGACTAAAGAAGGTATGATAATCGACCCCGGCGCGGAAGCCAGTGAAATATTGAGGGCCGTGGAAAAACTGGGACTGAAAATCAAGCTTATCGTTCTAACCCACCGCCACCCCGACCACGTGGGGGCGGCGGCGCAAGTCAAGGAAGCCACCAAAGCCGGGATGGCTGCCCACGCCGAATGCGCCAGATATCTTCCCCAGTCCCCGAGCTATGTCTATGAGTCCTCTTTCGAGGGCGCCCCCAAAGCCGAGCGTATCCTTAAAGAAGGCGACGAAATAGAAATAGGCGACCTTCATTTTAAAGTGTTGCACACGCCGGGGCATACCCCCTGCGGTATCAGCATTGTGGGGGAGGGGCATGTCTTTACCGGGGATACGCTTTTCAACTACGGCATCGGCAGATACGATTTAATCGACGGGGATTATGATGCCCTTATTAACGGCATACGAACTAAATTACTCACATTACCCCCGGAAACTATCGTCCACCCGGGGCATGGGCCGGACTCTACCATTAGCACAGAGAAGCGAGCCAATCCTTTTCTAAAGTAAACGACCATAAACTGTGCTGTCATTCCAGCGAAAGCTGGAATCCAGTCGGGGAGGGGAAAAGGTGGTCTGGATTCTCGGGTCAAGCCCGAGAATGACTATCTATTCAAAGAAAAAGGGGCATGACCTTTAAGATCATGCCCCTTATGCTTTCTTTAAAGCTCTTTAAACGGCAATGAACAGCGGGCACATCACCAGGGTGATGGTAGCCAGCAGTTTCACCAGAACATGGAGTGATGGCCCGGCGGTATCTTTCAGCGGGTCGCCGACGGTATCGCCGACAACCGCCGCCGCGTGGGCGGGAGTTCCCTTACCCAGAACGGCACCGCTTTCGTCTTTAAGCTGACCGTCCTCAATCATCTTCTTGGCGTTATCCCAGGCGCCTCCGCCGTTGTTCATGTAGGAAGCCAGCAAAATACCGGCGATAGTTCCTACCATGAGTACCGCCGCCACGGCCATAGCGGCATCGTAGCCCGGTATATAGCGGAAAACAACGCCGATAACTATCGGGCCCAGCACCGGCAGCAGTCCGGGCGCAATCATTTCTCTGAGGCCGGCACGGGTGGTGATATCCACAGCGCGGGCATAATCGGGCTTGGATGTTCCCGCCAGAATGCCGGGGTCGGCGCGGAACTGGCGGCGGACTTCCTCGATAATCTTGGAGGCAGTCTTACCGACGGCCTTGATAGCCCAGGCGCTGAAGAGGTAGACAATCATGGCGGCCAGCAGCGCTCCGACAAAGACCTCGATTTTGGCGATATTGACGATATTATACAGTCCTGTTTCACCGAACTTGATGAAGGAAACCCGGTCCAGGTAAGCCTGGAAGAGCAGGAAGGCCGCCAGACCGGCGGAGACCATGGCATAGCCCTTGGTCAGGGCTTTGGTGGTATTGCCGACGGCATCCAGGCGGTCGGTTATCCGGCGGATTTC
>CAYVPT010000054.1:0-10330 GCA_964453865.1 uncultured Dehalococcoidaceae bacterium | reverse complement strand
GTGCAGTGAAGCCGTTCCCCCGCTACGCGATGTCGTCAACGGCTACGAGGTGGCCTGCATCAGGGTGTAACTATGCCGGAATATCTCGGGAAGCGGTCAAACCACGGGCGAAAATAAAAAAGGAGTTCGATGATGGATTCAAAAGCATTGGAAGTAATTATTAAATCTCTACAGGAGGAAGTCAGGTCTCTAAAAGAACAGCTAACAACCTTGCAGGATATAGAGGAGATAAAAAGGTTACAACGAGCTTATGGATATTACCTGGAAAACTGGATGACCGACGAAGTAGTCGACCTGTTTTCGGATAGTCCGGATACGGTGCTGCTCGTACATGCCGGGGAGTTCCGGGGAAAAGAAGGCGTTAAAAAGTTCTTCAGGGCTAGAGGTAAAGATCGGGGCCGGAGGATACCGGAGTTCTTTCATCAGGTAATGCAGCTCTCGCCGATTATCGACGTGGCACCGGACGGTAAAACCGCTGAAGGGAGATGGTACGGCTTCGGGGCGAATGCTTCCCCCGTGAAGGACGGCGTCTTTCAGGGATGGATGGATGGCGTATATGAGAACGAATACGTTAAAGAAAACGGGAGATGGAAGATTAAGAAACTCGGCTGGTATATGTATTTCTTCGCCCCGTATTTTAAGGGATGGGTCGCCCCGGAAAGACAGTGCGATAAAAATTTCCAGCACCAGCCCCCCGATTTATCCCCTGACGCGGCCTCACCGGACACATTTTACCCGTCCCAGTTTATCTGTCCCTTCCACTTTAAACACCCGGTTACGCGTGTGCCGACCCCGGTTAATGACGCGTAATTCAATCTTAATCCAGGGGCTCTTAAAACGGTAATGAGGCATCTTGATACATCGTTAATACGTTGTACAATCCCAGGTCCTCAAAATCACACTTTAAAAATCCCGCCATCTCTGAACAATTAAAAACGTTCTCTTCATATAACAATAGCCAATATGGGTCATCCCTTTTGTCTTTCAAATAGACTTTGAGGAATTTTTTCTCTTAAAGCTCCCCTTCTTTTCTCAATTCGCTCATGACTTCAAAGACAATATCGCCACCGCGTATCCAATGCCCGTAATAGGTAGTACCTGTCTTTTCCTGAATGTACTTACCTATAAGCTCAGTGATTTCTTCACCGCATTCTGTGCACTTCACTTGTTTGAAGGAGGGTCATATGGTAACTTTGATCTCAGGGGCGACTGGCAGTTAAAAGGTAGGGAGTTCGAATCCCCCCGGCTCCATTTTTGTTAACATTTTGTGATACCTTTGCTCTATAAACGTTCTACTTTTCTTAACATCACTCGCATAGATTGCCTTTTCCCCCGAATTAACCCTGAGACAGCCATTTCAAAATAATTTCACGAAAAATTATTAATTCCTGGTTCTGGGGCTTGACTCTACCATTACGTCATAGTTTATATTTAGATTATGACGGTCTACACAGTAAAAAAATTAGCATCACTGGCTGGAGTCAGTGTCCGAACGCTGCATTACTACGATGAATTGGGGCTTCTCAAGCCTAGATACCGGCCGGAGAACGGTTACCGGCATTACGATGAGGATTCCATTATCCGGCTTCAGCAAATTATGTTCTTTCGAGAACTTGAATTCAGCCTCGATGAAATCGCAAAAATAATATCATGTCCGGACTTTGATATAATTGAAGCCCTGAAATCACAACGCGAAGTGCTTGTCAAGAAGTCGGAGCGTCTGGGGGAGCTTATTTCGACAGTAGATAAGACCATCAAACAATTGAGAGGAGAAGATAAGATGCAATTGACAACAGATTTGCCCCTGCCTTTATTCGTACGCGGCAAAGTGCGTGATACCTACGACCTCAGCAAATTTCTTCTGATTATTGCTACCGACCGTATTTCAGCTTTTGATGTGGTTCTACCCTGCGGTATTCCAGAAAAAGGTAAGATATTGAATCAAATATCGGTTTACTGGTTTGAACAAACGAAGCATATTATTCAAAATCATGTTGTTGAAGTTGTTAACGACGTAAAAGTATTGGATAAATATCTACCAGCTAAAAAGCGGTTTGCTTACCCTGAATACCTCGCAGAAAGAAGCATGGTAGTTAAGAAGTTAGAGCGGTTGCCCATCGAATGCGTGGCACGAGGTTACCTGTCCGGCTCGGCATGGTCGGAATATAAGGAGACGGGGAAATTGTTATGGGCGGACAATTTACCGAAAGGGCTTCGTGAAAGCGAGGCACTACCCAGTCCTCTTTTTACGCCAACTACCAAGGCGGAAACAGGCCATGACGAGCCAATAACATTAGAGGGAGTCAAGAAATTAGTTGGCAAAGAAATTGCTGAACAGGTCCGAGATAAGACGCTCACCATCTATAATTTTGCACACAAGCAGGCGCTCGCAAAAGGAATTATAATCGCTGATACCAAACTGGAGTTCGGATTGGATAATGGTAAACTTATTCTGATAGATGAGCTGCTGACTCCGGACTCGTCGCGGTTCTGGGATGTGAAGACGTACAAAGTCGGACAGTCCCAGCCGAGCTATGACAAACAGCCCGTACGCGACTGGTTGACAAAATCGGGATGGAATAAAGAACCCCCTGCTCCAATGCTGCCTGACGATGTCATTGCATCCACCAGCTGGATTTACCGTACAGCATATGAGAGGTTGACAGGTAAGAAACTACAATAGAAAATCTAGTACTGATCTTGAAATGGATTCCCGATCAAGTCGGGAATGACAAGGGAGGGGAGATATATAGGGAATGACAGGGAGGAGATATTACATTTAATTATCTTTCCAGACAATACGTTCGGTGTGCTTAGGCATCTTTTGAAGAGCTTTTCTTAAAAAAGTTGGACGTAAGTCGATATTGTCCAGTTCTGAGAGAGGAAACCAACGGAAGATGATTTTAACTCGATTATCCTGGCTGGAGTATTCCTTGGTGTTGAGAATCCTCGCATTAATCGGCAGTGTCACAATATAGTAGATTGGGTTTCTTAAAGAAGACTCAATTTTAAATGCTGAAGCTAAAAACTAAATCGAAGTCTTTACCAGTACTACCTATTGATACCCCGGCTCCACTTAAGGGTTCAATATGCAGAACCGAAAACTCGTCTTGTTCCTTCCATTTAGGCGGTACTGGCAACTTGTAATAATATGAAGAAGCTTTGCATGACTTCGAGTCTGTAATCAACACGAGGCCGGAATATGCACTTGCCCTAGACTATGCGGCCCATTGTGCGTTCATGGTCGGAGATCGGGCAAAGGGAATTAGTTACGCTAAAGAAGCCCGCAAATATGAACGGCCTAACACTTATAATACCTGGCGTAAGGGAGTCTATAGAAAACAAAAGACTTTGGACTAGGGGCACCTAATAGTTAATCCTGTCCTGATATTTGGCTCGGTAGAGTGCCACAAAATGAGTTTCTGTTTGATCACTAAGCCGATAAACTGCAAGAATAGAAGACAATCACTCACTCCCTATTTGCGGAATGCAAAAGCTTAAGAAAATGGGCATAACATACCTTGGTACTTCTTTAGATAGTCTCGGATATATTCTTCCGGTCGTTGATAATATTTGACTAGTCGGACTGATAGGAGTAGGATACTAGCTAAGAAATTACGATTTTGTCAGAAATAAAAATATATATTGACAACAAGCGTAAATTACCCTTAGATCATACTGTAGCGAGATATCAGGTTCAGGAGGTAAAATTATGGATTGATTGAGAAGAAATTTTCTGTTAGTCGAAATCTTGAAGGGAGGTACAATCTAGAATTGAAAAAGTTTTTATTTATTTGTTTTTCGGTTGTTATTTTGAGCAGTTTGGTTTTTGGCAGTTGCGGAGAGCCCGCAGAGACTACACCAGCGACAACAACACCGGCAGCGACCACACCTGCGACGACACCGGCTAGCACTGGAGTAACACCTCGATATGGCGGCACTTTGATAATAGTCTGTGATGAGTCTATCGACGCCCTTGGTTACCCGGCCGAAGCGCAACCAAAGGGGTGGCTGTATTTTAAAACTGCCCTTCCCGTAATGGAGACGTTATTGAATGCCGATAGGGATGAGAACATAATACCCGGTTTAGTCGAAAAGTGGGATGTTTCTGCGGACGGCAAGACTATTACCCTGCATTTACGGAAAAATGTAAAGTTTCACGATGGTACCGATTTCAACGCTGAGGCTGTAAAATATAATCTGGAAGCATGGGACGTTACCTATGCACCGTATCTAACTAACATCACCTCCATCGACCTTCCGGATAACTACACTGTGAAACTCAATCTTCAACAGTTCGATGCTCATCTTCTGATGCGGTTCGCGACCGGTTCAGTTGGCATGATTGCTTCACCGACCGCGATGAAAAAACCAACTACCCCGGATACAATGGCCGAGGATCACATGGTAGGTACCGGGCCTTTTAAATTTGTCAGCTGGAAACGCCAGGACTTCGTCAAGTATGAGAAAAATCCTGACTACTGGCAAGATGGTAAGCCATACCTTGATGCCATAGAATTTCGTTTTGTCGCGGACTATATGACCAGATTGCTTTCTTTTCAGGCGGGAGAAGCCCATTATACCGGCGCTCTCTATCCTGTCGAAGCCCGAAAGCTTGAGGTGGAGGGGTATCGTATTGAACCCAGTGAGTTAACATTCGTCTGGCATTTTTACCCCGATGGCATGAACGAAGATTCGCCTTTCTATGACTTGAGGGTACGTGAAGCGGTCGAATATGCCATCGACAAGGACACCATTGCCCAGGGAATCGGAGAAGGGTATATGGCTGCCGCTTATCAGTTCGCCCAGCCTAAGGCCGCATACTATGGCTCCGGACTGATAGAACGGGCCTATAACCCGGCTAAAGCTAAGGAGTTACTGGCGGAGGCCGGCTATCCGTCGGGTTTTCAGACCAAGATTATCACCGATGTCAGGGTCAAGATGGACCTTGTTACCGCGGTACAGACCTACCTTAAAGAGGTCGGTATAGATTGCGAACTGGAAGTTGCCGATGTTCCCAGAATGATGAATCTGACAAGAGCGGGTTGGGAGAATGCCATTTTATGGCAGGGTTACCCGATGGGCTCAACGCAGATGGGATTGCCCATGACATTTGCTTCAAAAGGGACTATGGTCAGTATGTATCGGCCGGAAGGATGGCAGGACGAGTGGGATGCGATGGTTGCCGAGCCTGATGATAATAAGCGTTTGGCCATGTTGACAGAAAAAAATAAGGAAGTAGTTGAAATGCTTCCGGCAATTCCTCTTATCTATGATCATCGCCTTTACGCCGCTCAGCAGATAGTCCACGATATCGGCTGGTCTGCCAGCCAGAATGCATTGTGGTGGGACCCGGTAAATGCCTGGTTAAGCGAATAAACGACACGTAAAGAGTATAATATTGATATAGTGCCAACCGGTCGGTTGGCACTATATCTTCTTTTTAGGTGTAGTGATAGAAGGATTTAGGCTCTAGTAGGAAAATTCTTGCCCTTTTCAGTTACCGTTTCAAACCTTAAAGCAGGCTACTTCGTGGGCACCGCCCACATTTCGTAGCGATGGCCTATGCTCGCGGCAGTCCGGCGTGGCCAACTCGCATCGCGGATGGAAATGACATCCCATTGGAGGGTGTGCCGGACTGGGTACTTCACCTTTCAACACGATTCGCTGGCGGTTTTTTTCCAAGTCTGGATTGGCGATTGGTACGGCCGAAAGCAGGGCCTTGGTATAAGGATGCAGCGGGTTGGCATATAGTTCTGTCGCCTGGGTTATCTCAACGATGCGCCCCAGATACATTACGGCCACACGGTGGCTGATATGCTGAACGACGGAAAGATCGTGGGCGATGAAGAGATAGGTCAACCCCATAGTCTCCTGGAGTTCTTCAAGCAGGTTGATTATCTGAGCTTGAATGGAGACATCGAGGGCTGAAATCGGCTCGTCGCATATTATCAGAGAAGGCCGACAGGCTATGGCGCGGGCTATACCAAGCCGCTGACGCTGACCGCCGCTGAACTCGTGAGGAACGCGGTCCATCATGCTGGGATTAAGTCCGACCATTTTAAACAAGGCGGCCACTTGGTCGTTAAATTCGCGTTTCTCCACCATATGGTTTATTTTTAACGGCAAACCGGCAATAATACCTGCCGATTGCCGCGGATTGAGCGAACCGTAAGGGTCCTGAAAAATGGCACTCATATGGCGGCGTATAGGCCTCAGGTCATTATCCTTAAGCTTAGAAATATCACGCCCGCGAAATAGGATATCTCCTGAAGTGGGACGGTAAAGACGTAATATACAGCGGCCGGTAGTGGTCTTACCGCAACCGCTTTCTCCCACCAGGCCGAGTGTCTCATTTTTCTTTATAGAAAAACTGATGTCATCCACGGCTTTAATATCGCCAACCCGACGTCGTAGCACTCCTCTGGTAATGGGGAAATACATCTTAAGATTTTTTACATCGATTATATTTTCATCCTTTTGGACTTCCATTATTTCTCCTGAATATCAACAAGACACGAAATATATTGCTGGTCACCTATCTGTCTCAGCGCCGGCCAGGGTTCCTGCCGGCATCTGGCAATGCGGTAGGGACATCTCGGGTAAAACGCGCAGAACGGGGGCATATTAATCAGATTCGGCGGCAGACCGGTAATCGGTACCAATTTTTTACTCATTCGCGTTTCCCCCAGTTGAGGTACGCACTTCAGCAGTCCGATTGTATAGGGGTGCCGGGGATGATTGAAGATATCTCTGGATAGACCGGATTCAACAATGCGCCCGGAATACATTACATATATCCTTTCTGCATAACGGGCAACAACCCCCAAGTTGTGAGTGACAATGATAAGGGAGGTGTTTAGTCTTTTGACCATTTCCTGCATTAGTTCAAGTAGCTGTGCTTGAGTGGTAACGTCGACAGCGGTGGTTGGTTCGTCGGCGATAAGTATCTTGGGATTACAGGAGAGAGCGATGGCGATCATTACCCTCTGCCGCATGCCGCCGCTGAATTGGTGAGGATAGTCGTCGATGCGTGATGCGGCATCGGGGATACCCACCATCTTGAGTAAATCGATGGCTCTCTCTTTTGCATATTGGGGCTTCATATTAAGGTGCAACTCCAGCACCTCTGTCATCTGACGGCTGATAGATAATACCGGATTTAGGGAAGTCATTGGTTCCTGGAATATCATGGCTACCTTGCCCCCACGGATACGGCTCATTTCCTGGCTTTTGGCTTTATATTTAAGTAAGTCCTGACCTTCAAATAACACCTTACCGCCTACTATCTTTCCCGGTGGGGAGCTTATTAGCTGCATTAAGGAGAACATGCTCACTGACTTTCCGCAACCGCTTTCCCCTACCAAGCCGATTATTTCCCCTTCGTCAAGGTAACAGGAGAAACCGTCAACAGCCTTAACAAGACCGCGGTAAGTATAGAAGTGAGTCTTTAAATCTTCGACTTTTAACAGGACTGTCAAATCATCTACTCCGTGGATTTTCCGAACATTTTCTAAACAACGCCTCTGAGTCTCGGGTCGAGAGCGTCTCTGAGACCATCACCCATCATGTTAAAACCGAAGACGGCTATCATGATAGCAATGCCGGGTGATATTGCTAGGGCGGGATTGGAGAGAAGATATTTATAGCCGTCATTTACCATCCCGCCCCAGGCCGGAGTGGGCGGGGTGATACCTATACCCAGGAAGCTGAGACCGGCCTCCGCCAGGATAATAGCGCCCAATCCGATGGTAACCGTCACTAGGAGAGGTGCGAAGGCATTGGGCAAGATTTGTCCCAGCATAATGCGTACGTTGCTCAAACCCATGGTGTGTGCCGCCAGGATATATTCGTTCTGCTTTACAGACAGTGCTACGCCGCACATCATACGGCAGGGAGCCGACACGGATCCTATCGTCAGGGCTATGATAATATTTCTCATGCCACCGCCGAGCAAAGACGCGACCAAGAGAGCCAGTAGTATCATCGGGAATGCCATTAGGGCATCAATGAATCTCATTATTATGTTATAAACGGTTCCACCAAAATACGCCGCTATCAGCCCGAGCATTAACCCGATGGCCGTTGAGATAGCTACCACGGTGAGGCCGATAACCAGTGAAGTCTGCGTTCCGTAAATAATACGGCTGAGGGTGTCCCTGCCAAGAGAATCAGTACCGAGTAGGTGTTCGCCGCTGGGTTGTTCCAGTTTATTGAGTATATCCAGTTTATAAGGGTCATAAGGGGCAATCATTGGTGCAAAAACGGCGATAACTATTAGAAAAACGATACAAATCAACCCGGCGACGGGCAAAGGACGCCCGAAGAAGACAGATAGCATACGCTTAAACTCGCTATAGGGAGGTGGTGCTTCTTCCCAATCAGCCTCAACCAGTCCATCTAGTGCTTCTGGGTCATTATTATTTTCCGGCTCATTCACGGCTTTCAAACTCCTTAGTCGTATCTTATCCTCGGATCAAGCCAACCGTACGAGATATCCACGGCAAGGTTGGTCAGCACTACCATTGTAGCTATCATCAAGGTCCCAGCCTGGACTATCATGAAATCCTGTTCGAAGACCGCCTCCGTCATCAATCGGCCAACTCCGGGTATATTGAAGATGGTCTCGATTAGTACCGAGCCACCAAAGATGACTGCGACCTGGAAACCCATTGCGGTTATCACAGGAATCAGGGCGTTTTTCAAGGTGTGCCGAGCGACGACAATCCGTTCCCTCAAGCCTTTTGACCAGGCGGTGCGGATGTAGTCCTGAGCGATGACCTCAAGCATGGACGACCGCGTCAGGCGACATATAGACGCTATGGTGAAGAGTGATAGACAGATAACCGGCATTATTGCTTTGCGGGTGCTCAGCCAGAAATCTTCGAATGGTGAAACATATCCATATACGGGAAGCCATCCCAATTTAAGGGACAGGATGTAGATAAGTATGATGCCAATCCAGAAAGATGGCACTGTTATGCCGATATTAGCGAAAAACGTCACCGCGGTATCAATCCACTTGCCGCGCTTCAAAGCGCATATCACGCCAAAGGAGATGCCTAGTAAATTACCAACGATAAAGGATACAATCCCGAGGTATATGGTGACCGGCAGGCGTTCGGCAACAATGCCTGCCACTTTCGTATCATAGTAAATAGAAAGCCCTAGGTCGCCTTTAAAAATATTCCCTAGCCAGTTGATATACTGCAAGGGCAGAGGCTTATCCAGGCCGAATTTTGCCCGTAGTGTATCCATCTGCTGAGAGGATAATTCATACAATTCTTGTCCGGTCATATACATTATCAGCGGGTCGCCGGGTAAAATACGTATGAAGATGAAAATCATGAGGGTAACAATGAGGATTACAATAACACCCATTATTAGCCGGCGAATGATATATGCTGTCACAATGACCGTCCGTTATATTTTATAGGGTCAGTATTTTAAGACTATTAAGGGTTGGTTCGGAATATATTACCATAAATTATACTAAGAATAATATTATTACCGCGCATCCGTCAAGGAAGGAAACCATGATGGCCTGCCCCAAAAAAGGATTGATGACTGTTTTCGGGAAGTAGATCACGCTATTAATCATTCCCCATCAATGTTACTAACCACTAACCAATCATGTCTTTAACCGTTATATTATACAGTAGCGAATATTTCAAAATGGAGGCAATTCAATGAAGATACCAATTATCTTGTCGCTAATTATCATACTTATCGGGTTGGCAGCATGTACCCCCGCAACACTAGGTGACACAATCCAGGCTACTGGCATGACCTTGGAATCTGAAAAACAGCGTAACGAATCGCCCCAAGTAGCTCCTGTAGATATTTCTTCTCTAACTGATGGAAACGGTGTCTTCGCTTTCAATCTATACAAATTGATAAGTCAAGAGGAAGGGAATCTATTCTACTCACCTTACAGCATTTCAGCAGCTTTGGCTATGACGTATACTGGTGCTCGCGGAGATACTGAGAAGCAGATGGCTGATACGCTTCAATTCTACCTGTCTCAAAACCAGCTGCATCCAACTTTTAACTCTCTCGACCAAGAGCTTGCCAGCCGCGGTGAAGGAGCGAAAGGTAAGGATGGAGAAGGCTTCAGGCTAAACATCGTAAACGCTATCTGGGGTCAGAAGGACTATGCTTTCTTAATCAGTTACCTCGATACTATTGCCGAAAACTACGGTGCCGGGCTCAGAATTCTCGATTTTATCAATGAAACAGAGCCATCCCGCATTACTATCAACCATTGGGTCAGTAATGAGACCGAAGGTCGCATCAAGGATTTGATTCCTCAGGGTGCAATTAGTCAGAT
>CAYVPT010000053.1:0-10397 GCA_964453865.1 uncultured Dehalococcoidaceae bacterium | reverse complement strand
GGAAAATCTCCAACAGCGTGGCGAAAATCGCCCTGGGACTGGAAAAAGAGCTGAAACTGGGAAATTTAGTCGCTAAGAGAGATTGGGGTTACGCGCCGGAGTACGTGGAGTCTATGTGGCTCATGCTCCAGCAGGATGAGCCCGACGACTACGTGATAGCCACCAATGAGGCGCATTCCGTCCAGGAGTTCGCCGAGACAGCCTTTGGTGCCGTTGACCTGGAATGGCAAAAGTACCTCCACACAGAGGAAAGTCTTACCCGCCCGCTGGATGTCGGCTTTCTGAAAGGCGATTATTCCAGGGCGCAAAAAAAGCTGGGCTGGGAGCCGAAAACGCGTTTTAAGGAGCTGGTGCGAATCATGGTCGAAAACGACCTTGACCGGTGGCGGAAATGGCAGAAAGGGGAGAGTTTCGCCTGGGACGCCCCCAACTACACCAGCGAAGAATACATTATCCTGAATAAACAGAAACGGCGTGAAGTGCAGCCGATATGACCTTCTGGAAGAATAAACGGGTTCTGGTTACCGGGGGCGCCGGTTTTCTCGGCTCCCACGTCGTTAATCTCCTGGAAGAAAAGGATACAGCCGGTATAAGGGTGCCCCGCTCGGGCGAGAACGACCTGACCGTCCGTGAGAACTGTCGGGATACTGTCAGGGGCGTGGATATTGTCATCCACCTGGCGGCCAGAGTGGGGGGCATCGCTTACAACCAGGCCAAGCCGGGAGATATGGTGAGGGATAACCTCCTGATGGGCGTGCAGCTTATGGAAGAGGCGAGGCTGGCGGGCGCTTCCAAGTTTGTCAACGTCGGGACGACCTGTAGCTACCCCCGGAATACCCCCATCCCCTTCCGCGAGGACGACATCTGGAACGGCTACCCGGAAGAAATTACCGCCCCCTACGGCCTCGCCAAGAGGATGCTGCTCGTCATGGGGCAGGCCTACCGGGAGCAGTACCGGTTAAACGCCATCTTCCTGCTGCCGGTCAACCTCTACGGACCCGGCGACCACTTTGATACCGAGTACTCCCATGTTATCCCGGCGCTTGTCAGGAAAATCATAGACGCAAAAAAGGCCGGCGAGAAACAGGTAAACGTCTGGGGCACGGGCAAAGCGACGCGGGAGTTCCTGTACGTTAAGGACGCGGCGCGGGGCATCCTGCTGGCCGCGGAAAAATACAACGGTGGCGCTCCCGTAAATCTCGGCAGCGGTATCGAAACGCCCATAAAGGGTGTCGTTGAACTGATATCGGAGATTGCGGGATATACCGGGGAAATCGTCTGGGACAGAAACCGGCCCGACGGCCAGCCGCGGCGGTGCGTGGATACGGGCCGGGCCCGGCAGGCCTTCGGCTTTAAAGCTGAGACCGGCCTGCGGGAAGGATTGACGGAGACTATCGAGTGGTACCGGGAGCACTCCCGGGAGAGTATCGCCGGGAAAGCCGGCTAAGACAGCGGCACTCGTAAGAACGATATGGAAACAAAGATAGAAACCAATACGCAAATAAATACAGAAGCCAATACGGAAACCAGGAAGGTCTACCTGGAACCGGCCTGGAAGCTGCATATGGGCTACCATGTCCGCCAGCTCATTCCCTTTCCCCCCGATGGCTATGAGTTCGTTACCCGGAACGGGCTGGACGAGCACCTGTCTAACCGTGTTTCAGGCTTCCAGTTGACTGAGTCGTTAATATCGCAATTGTGCCTGCGTCTCCCGCTGCCGCTGATTAAAGCCAGGTGGGACAGCCTGACCAAGAAGCCACCCAAAGACTCCGTCCTGACTTTTGCCGGCAACCACGTGGTCTTCCGTAATGAACCCTGGGTAGCGGATATCGGTAGGATCTGGGAGGTGGTGGGGTACAATCTGCGGCACTTCCGCCGGCACCAGGCGGTCATCGAGGAAGCCTTTGCCTCGGACAACTGCAAGGGTGTGCTGTGCTGGACGGAGTTCTCTAAAAATACCTGCCTGTCCAATCTTAACTGCCGGGGCTTTGAAGACAAGATAGCCGCTATACCGCTGGCTGTCGCCCCCAGGGATTTTACCAAGGAATTTGTTGATGACAGGGTCAGGCTCTTCTTCCTCGGGTCGGCCAACCTCGCCGGGCAGCTCGAGTTCCGGGGGGGCAAGGAGGTCTTGGAGGCCTACGATTTATTGAGCGATAGGTACAACAACATCGAGTTGATAATAAGGTCGGACATATCACCGGCGATAAAAAAGAAGTATGAAAGTCAACTTGCCGATCCGGGCGTCAGGGTCATCGATGGATTTTTACCCTGGAGAGACGTGGAAAATATCTACAAGACCAGCGATATCTTCTTCTTCCCCTGCCATTACGAGTCGTGGCAGATAAGCCTGGAAGCAATGAGCTACGAGCTTCCGGTAATATCCATCGATCTGGAAGGGGTCAGCGAGTTCATTAAAGACGGTGAGACCGGCTACCTGGTACCGGAGTCTGAGCGTATCCCGCAGACTCAGGACGGCCTCCCCTTATCTCAGCTATACCCGCAGGTACTCCGCGCGCTGAAAAAAACCGACCCCCGGCTGGTGAACGACCTGGTAGAAAAGGTCAGCCTTCTGATTGAGAACAAGGAATTAAGAAGAAAGATGGGGGCAGCCGGCCGGTGGCAGGTGGAACACGGTAAACATTCGCTGGCGTACCGGAATGCCAAGCTTAAAGAGGTCTTCGACCGGGCTACCAGCTAGCTCGTCGACCGGCGGCAGGCGACGTAAGAGCCCGGAGTAAGTCAGGTCAGTAAGTAAACATGATAATACGGAAAGCCGTTATCGATTTCTATCGCAATTTGAGCCTCGGGAAGCAGAGGTTCATAAGCAGAATGCTCTATGGTATCATCAACATACCAGTATTAGCGGACATTTACCACTTGATTTACTCGCGACTGATTAGCGGGAGAATCGGACAGTTCCCCAAATTACTGATAATTGAGACCTGTAATATATGTAACTTGGAATGTGTGATGTGTCCGTATACTGAAATGACCAGACCAAAAAGTACGATGAGTATGGAGCTCTACCAGAAGATAATTGATGATGCCGATTTTACCGGAATGACTGATATATGTTTGAATGATTATGGTGAGCCACTACTGGACAAATTCATCTTTGAGAGGATCGCCTATGCGAAGTCGAGAGGCATGCGAGTGGGTTTCAATAGCAACGGCACTCTGTTACTGAGAGGTAATAACATAAAGCAGATACTGGACAGCCATCTGGATTGGATAGTATTTTCTGTGGATGCGGTTACCAAAGAAACCTATGAAAAGATTCGAGTGGGTGCCGATTTTGAACAGGTAGTAACAGGTATCGCTAAGCTAATCCAAACCAAGCAGGAAATGGGTGTAGCAACACCTGAAGTCCAGATTAGTTGTTGCGTCCAGGCTGCAAATTATACCGAAATAAACACACAAAAAAGGGCATTTTACCAGTTTTTTAAAGGCGCCGATATAGTTTCATTTACACCGGTATCAATAAGAGGAGACAAGGTTGAACGATTGACCAGAAATTTGGATTTTAGAATGCCTGTAAAAAGCTGTAGATATACTTATCCCTGTAACACCTTGTTCGGTGCTATTACCGTTGTCGCCGATGGCAGCGTAGTTCTCTGCTGCATAGACTACGATGCAAAAATTCGACTTGGCGACTTGAATAATCAAACACTCAAACAGGTCTGGGAATCGGAGCAATTCCAAAAGATAAGACGACTTCAAATGGATGGTGGTTGCGCAGATATGCCGATGTGCCGCAATTGCAAGGAGCTCGAGGTAGCTAGCTTTAGATGGCTCATTTAGAAAAGGCCCGGTATGACTATACTTAATCGCTGTATTGAGCTTCTTGACAGGTATTGTCACGTTTACCAGGATTACCAGAGGGATGTCATATCCCTCTTCGAGAGAAATCCTGGTGCCAGGCTGCTCGACCTCGGCTGCGGGGACGGAGAGTTTACGCAAAAGATAGCGGTAAAAATAGGCGGCAGCCATGTCTACGGCATCGATATCAGCGGGGAAAACGTGGAACGAGCCAGGGCGAAGGGGATCGACTGCCGCCAAAGCAATCTGGACCAGGTCAAATTGCCATTTAAGGATGAAAGTTTCGATATCATCTGTGCCAACCAGGTGCTGGAACACCTTGCCGATACGGATACCCTCCCAAAAGAAATATACAGGTTACTTAAGCCGGATGGATACGCTGTCATTTCAACGCCGAACCTGGCGGCAACGCAGAATATCTTCTCGCTCCTGTTCGGGTTCCAGCCGCCCCAGACGGCCATCAGCGATGACTTCGATATCTTTTTAACTTCCCGTCACCTGAAAAAAAGGACCGACCCCTGGCCGACGCACCGGCGGGCCTTTACACTGGAGGGACTACGCGCTCTGATGCAGTGGCACGGATTATCGGCACAGGAAACGAAAGGCAGCGGTCTGTATCCACTGCCATCGGCTTTAGCACGTTTGGTACTGCGCTTCGATAAACGTCACGCCGCCTATATTACCATCAAAGCTCGAAAAACTGAACAATAAGCTCGGGTTGACGCCAGTCGTAACAGAAGCCCGGGCTCTTCCCCGCGGGACCTCCTGCCGGTATCAAAACCACCCGCCCCCTAATCTCACCAGCTTGTACAACCGTGATTTTATATACAGGTCATACGCTATCTTTTCTATCGGGTACTTAAAGTAAAGTCGTTCGCATCTGAAGGATGCGATTTTTCTGATTATCCTGGTAAGAAGTTGATAACGCAGATAGATGCCTGATAATCCGCCGTAGAAAACAACGTTGTTTATAAACTCGCTGTTGTGTTTAATCCAGGGATAGTCATCCGGATTAATAAACAATTCGCTTCGTATGTAAGGGCTGGATGCCCACTCCTCAACCGCCGCCGGTTGCTTCATGCCCTGCCTCAAGCACTCAAAATATAATTCCGAGCCGGGATAAGGTCTGTAAACCTGAGGAGCTTGAACGCGGAAGGAAAAAGAGGTATCTATCTTGTTAACGGCCACAATTAGCTGCAGAGTCTTTGAAATATCGTCTTTTTCCTCCCCGGGTAATCCTACCATAAAGGAAAAACCGCCTCTCATCCCCACTTTATTCAGTAATTGAGCCGCATTAATAGTATTTTCAATGGTAATGTCTTTTTTTATCATATCCAGAATTCGTTGTGAGCCGGACTCCGCTCCGATTCCTATATATAAGCAGCCGTTTTGTTTCATTTTCGAGATAAGTTCGAGATTTATATGACGTTCGTTGAAAAAATCGGCGCGGATGCTGACTATCCATTTGAATTTGAGTTTTAACTTTTCTATGCCTCCTAAGATTTCCATGGCTATTTTCTTATTTACGAAGACAATATCGTCTATGAATAGGATTTTGTCCACGCCCAGATTTACCAGCTCTTGTATATCTTTTAATACTAAATCGCTCCGCCGGTATCTATATCCGGATTTCAAAACGGAATTGATGCAAAAAGTACAACGGTACGGACAACCCCGGCTTGTCTGCAGATAAATCCCGATCCCGGTTAACTCTGCTATCTCGCTTAGCTTAAGTTTGCTACCGGGCTTTAGATTTTCCAGCAATTCCCATCTGACAGGCGGGAGCTCATTCAGGTCCATGAGCCCTCTCTCCTCAGTTATAATTACCTCCTCATGATTATTTGATTTAAATGCAATTCCTTTAACGCTTTCAGGTTCAATCTGCCCGGCAAGGGCCTTCAGCAGTTCCAGCATGGTGATTTCCCCTTCACCTCGCACGATAAAATCTATAGACCTGCACCTGGCTGTTTGTTCCGGAAACAAGGAGGGATGCACTCCTCCCCATATAACAGGGAGGGAAGGCTCGAGTTGCTTGATATAATCAGAAATCTCGAGGGCGCTGGGGACCTGGTTCGTCATTACACTTAATCCAACGGCTGAAACCGACTTTAATTTCTCTTTCAAGGTATTAAGGAAGTCCCGGTTTGATTTGAAATTGTTTGCATCCAGTATCATTATCATATAGCCCTCGTTAACAAGGTAAGAGCCAACATGCAAAAGTCCCACCGGTATGTTTAATGTCGGCATTGAATGCGGAAATCTCGGGCCGATAAGTATTACCGTGTGGCTGCTATCTATCTTTCTCGCCATGGTTTACCCTCCTGTTCTCATGGCATGCCGCCTATATAACAATAAAGGCTAAAAAAATCAAAGAAAGAGTATTAGCCTGATTTTTGTGCTATAGGTTCAGGCAACTTATTTATTCATTCTGGGTTTACGTGCTTAACACAATACAAAGAGCTTCCAAATCGCGGAGATATCCAGTTAAGCGGAGCCAGTAATGAGAGGACGATGATATTCAGCATCCATGCCCAGGTGCGGTGGCGACTGGTGAGATAATGGTCAATTTTATGTGAAAAATAGGGGTGGTAGACCTTATAGCCCAAAGCTCTTAATTCATCAGCTTGCCATCCTGCTCTGTGTTCCTGGTGTGGGTTATGATAATCCAGGTGGCGAGAGCCGATCTGGGAACCGGTCGGTAGGAATCCCACCGGAGTGGAAAGGATTACCTTCTTTACCGCCACTTCCTCCATATCTTTCAGCAATTTCAACCCTTCCTCCTTATCTACATGTTCCAGTACTGATATGCATATGATTACGTCGAAGCTTTTCCTTTTAAATGGAAGATAGCGGGCATCACACAGTGCATAATCATTATGGGCGCTGCTTCCTTTAGCTACCCTTATATCCGCCTCAAAAACTTCGGCCCCGACGGTAAAGAATTTCTTACTTCGAGTAATAGGTCTACATATAAAACCTTGTCCACAGCCTACATCCAGAATGGTTTTTACCTCTTTGTTAAGTTCTTTTCTAATCGGGCTCCCGTGGAAATAAACTGCATAAGGCGCAAGTTTTGAGCCTGCCTTTACAATTTCAGATAAAATGTTTCGTTTCTTGCTCATAATGACACCACCTTTTGATAGATTTTTATCATTTCCCTGGCAATCTGTTCCCAGGAGAACCCCCGCGAGGCCAGCTTTTGCCCCCTGCGGGAAAGCTCCTGCCTTAATGACTCATCGCCCAGCAATCGATTAACCGCATCGGCGATTTCACCTGTGTTATCAGGGTTGACAAGTATGGCGCTTCCCTCTTCCAGATTGACCACATCTTCGATAGGGCCAATCCGGGAAGCGATAACCGGTAAACCGAAAGCCATGGCTTCGATAACGGCTAACCCCTGGGTCTCATTAAGGGTGGGAAAGACAAAGACGGTAGCCGCTTTATAGAGTCCGTACAGGGCATCCTGGGTGATTTCGCCGGTAAATTCCGCATGGTCAGAAAGCCCGTTAGTCCCGGTGAATTCCCTCAGAGAATTCATATAGGACTGGTCCCTGACCGGACCGGCGAAGATGAACCTGGCTTCCGGATGGACACGCAATATCCCGTCGGCAGCCTTTAGTATCGCCATCTGGTTCTTCCCCGGGTGTATCCTGGCGACGCAGAGTACCGTTTTATCCCGCCGTTCGGCGTTCCGGCCGGGGCCGGCCTGAATCGAGCTGATGATGCTGTCCATATCCATGCCGCTGTAGACCTGACTCGTACGAGAAGCGTCGATACCCATTCGCGTGATTAATTCCTGCCGTACGTACTCCGTATCCGTGGTGACGTAATCGGCTCTCTTGATGGCGGCATTTTCCAGCCAGTTCCCCCATTTGTACTCGAAACCTTTAAGAAGCAGCGTAGGATTATGGACCGAATGTACCACCGGCACCTTCCAGCGCCACAGCTTCTTGGCCAGCATAACGGCCGCAGCGGGAAACTGGTTGTGCGTATGGATGATGTCCACCTTCTTCTCTTTTTGCAGGCGCCGCAACAGCCATATTGCGGCTGTGCAAAAAAAGGCTACACGGATAAGGTGGCGGGGGATGCCTTTATTGGCCAGCGGCGTTACCCATACCTCGTAAAATTTCGCCCCGGTAGTCAACCTCTTATGTATGTCCGATTTTATATCGATGACACTCACATCATAGTCCCACTCTGCCAGATACCTGGTGATGAAATAGATAAACTTTTCCGTCCCGCCGGACCCGGTGGGCTGCGCCGGGCCGGGGCCTGCCGTACCCAGGTGTACAATCCTCAAGCCGGTATCCTGCTCCTTTCCGGAGAATTTTAGTCCCTCTCACAAAGGATGTTTGCCCCGTTTTGATAGAGCAAGTTGAATTCGTTGAACGGTAGCAAACCCTTCTCCTCGTCTATTATCTGAATAGTAAAGCCCGCATCTCCAAGCCGTTTTATCAAAACCTCGGGGTCCATTTCCATTTTCTTTATGATGTCCGGACTAAATTCCAGCATTATTTTCAAACCTTTCGACCGATGCAATATCTCCGTCATACCTTCAATGACGAACCACTCCCACCCCTCAATGTTCATTTTAATGAAGTCGATACGCGGCCACCCCTGCTTTTGAAAAAAATCATCCAGGCTGGTTGTGGCTACTGTTATCCTGCTTTCCGGGTCCACCGCGGCAAAAGTAGAAAGGCTATGGGATACGCTGTACTCTCCCCTGAATAACTGCGCTTCACCAGATTTATCGGACACCGCCTGCTGCCGGCACACCACATTTCGGTAACCGTTTGCCTGCACATTCTTCTCCAGCAAGGCATAGTTTACCGGGTCAGGCTCAAAGGCATAGACCCTGCCCTCATCGCCAACCAGACCGGCGGCGAGAAGAGTATAGTAGCCGATCCACGCTCCCAGGTCGACGACCACCATCCCGGGTTTCATACATTGCTGGAAGACGCCGTTGCTGCTGGGCCATTGCGGACTTGAGCCCAGAATTATCAACTCAAAAGCAGGCTTCTCGGGCAAATAAATAGTGTCGTTCCAGAATGTCCGGACACTCTCCGGCCTGGGAACGAAAGCGCTGACCAGCCGGAACAGCTGAGCCAGCAGAGTCCTGCGGCCGAGCTTTATCTTGGCCAACCGCGTTTTCTCAAACGCTCTTCCGGCGCTTACCAGGAAGCTCCATAAAGATTTAGTCATAATGCCGGTATCTCTCCATCTGGGCGTATAGTATAATTCCACGCAGTCTTCATATCTTTTCACATAAAAGGTTCTGGAAATGCGGCAGGATACTAAACATGTGAAGGGGCTGCAGCCAGTTTTCTTCATCGATTACCTGTATACTGAAACCCATATCGTGAAGCTGTTCCAGAACAGAAGACGGCTCGAACTTAGAGCTTCGGGTTGCTTCTTGGGAAAATTCCGTAATCAGCCTGAGATTTTTCGACCGCTTTACCAGCTCTTTCATGCCTTCCAGAGCTAGCGTTTCCGCCCCCTCTATATCCATTTTAATAAGGTCTATTTGCGGCCATCCCTCCTTCCGGAAGAATTCGTCCAGGCCCGTTGTTTCTACCTGAATGCTGCGATGTGAGGAAGCGGTATCAGCAGAGAGGCTGTGCGCTTCGCTTCCCCATGACAAAAAGAAAGGAACATAACCGGACCTATCAGATACGGCTTGCTGCAGGCATACTACATTGCGAAAACCGTTAACCTGTACATTCTTGACCAGCAGGGCATAGTTCTCAGGTTCAGGTTCAAATGCGTAGACCCTGCCCCCCTCACCGGCCAGCCTGGCGGCCAGCACGGTGTAATATCCTATATTGGCTCCAATATCCACGACCGTCATCCCCGGCTTTAGTATTTCCCTAAAAAAGGATGTAGTGGCAGGCTCATAAACCCCTTTTGACGCAAAGGCTGTACCTATGAGAGATGGTTTGGGAAAATACAGGATATTATTATCTTCCGTCACTACCGGGTTCGGCGGTTTAAACAGGGCATGGGCGAGCCAGACAAGCCGTTCACCCAGGGGCATACCGCCGATTGAAATATGTGTGATTTTCATTAATCCGAGGACTTTCCCCCCGATTATCATGATAGACCAGAAAGCGCGACTCATAGATTTCATTGTGATTAACCTCCAAATACCCTTGTCACGGACTCACGTAATATATCTGGACAAAGCTATTACTATATATCAAATCATTTTCGGCCAGCCGGGATTCGAGCCGATACCACTCCGGGCTGTTCTTAACATCGATGCCGATAAAATCCCTGAAGGGCGCGTCCCACTTTGGAGAGAACATGATAATATTGGGGCTGGCAGGTGTGTCTGGAGCCGCGGGTTCGGGTTTTTTTACGGATGACACATACTGATTCATACTATGCCAGATATCCTCCTCGTCTTCGCTTCTAAAGTCTGGGTAATAAGCGTAATCCATGTAAGCATCAAGGAGACGGTAAGTAAGGTGAGAGGCGCTGTTTCCCATGTCGTAAACATGTATTCCGGAACCGCGACCAAAACCGGATTCCAGGAACTCGCCGCTGGCTATTTCACTGGGATAATAAATACCAGA
>CAYVPT010000052.1:0-10571 GCA_964453865.1 uncultured Dehalococcoidaceae bacterium | reverse complement strand
GGCGTCATCATAATCCTCCCGGGCATCCTCCAGGTTGGTCTGGGCGTCTACAAGGTCTAATCTGGCATTCTCTAGAGCTTGCTGGGCGTTTTCTACAGCGTACTTCGCATTGTCTACCGCTATTTCGGCATCTCCCACGGCAAACTTGGCGTCCTCCAGGTCTATTTTGGCGCTATCCAGGGCAAATATATATTGGTCAACCTGATACTGCTTCTGGGCTATCTGCAGCTTCACGGTGGTGGACAGACTTAAATTATACTCCGACAGTACATACAGGAGGTCCTCCTGGGCATCGGCCAGGTCATCCTGGGCATCTGCCTTTCGCTCGCGCCAGTAAGTGGCATCGGCGACTACCCCTCCCCCGGAAATAGCCCCCGAAACGATCTGTTGAATAGCCACTAAAGCCATTTCGGCGTCTTCTACGTTATCTTGAGCTTTCCTCACTGCGGCTATCTGGAAAAGAGTTTCATTAGCCGTCATGATATTAATCTCCGCCTGCCTTACCGCCAGCTCTTTAGACTCAATCAGGCGCTCGGCTTTCATCAGGTCATTCTCCTCGACGGTAATCTGGCGCCGCAGGGCCGTCAACTGACGCTCGGCGGTAGTTACCAAGCCTTCTTTGGTAATCTCATTACGCTGAGCCGTGTCTAGGGCCTTCTTTACCACTTTCAACTGTTCATCCCATTCATCGGTATCCACTGTTACCAGCACCTGGCCTTCTTCCACATAATCACCCTCTTCTACCAGGACACTGGCTATCGTTCCTTTCGTCCCCGCCGGGTAGAACAGCTCGATTGCCAGGTCTTCAATACGTGAAAGGGCCAGATTTCCGGCAGCCGTGATATCCAGAAGCAGGTTGCCCCGGGTTACAGTGGCTATCTGCGATTCGGATGTGCCTGCTTCCGTAGGTGAACCGCAGCCGAATGCGGTCAGCACCAGGCTGCTAACAATAACTGATACTAATATTGTCTTGAAGATTTTCATATGATTCTCCCGTATCTGTTTATATTGAGACTGCCTCTTGACAGCAGTTAATACTCAATAAGCACTATGACATAAATATATTAAGAAATCATTAACTTTACTATTATACTTTTTTTTGGAGAGGGATGGCGAAAGTAAAGGTGCTTCCCCGCCCCGGTTGACTGGTAACTTCAATAGTACCGCCGTGAGCTTCCACCAGGCGTTTGGCGATAGTAAGTCCCAGGCCGCTGCCGCCGGTAGCTCTGGTACGCGATTTATCCACGCGATAAAAACGTTCGAATACCAGCGGCAGGTCCTCGGACGGAATGCCTTCGCCGGTATCGGCAATACTTATGTATATTTTATCTTCCTGCTCCCTGGCAGCTACGGTTACGCTGCCGCCACGCTCGGTATGAGCTATGGCATTTTCCAGAAGGTTAAGCAATACCTGTTTTATACGGTGCGAGTCGATATTCACTGTCGGGAGTGCTGACGGCTGTTCGGTATTTATCGTCAGCCCACTGTCGGCGGCTTTGGTCTGCAGTGCGGTTACGGCTTCGTTAATCAGCCTGGATATATCTTCCGGCTGGATTATCAGCTTGATCTCACCGGCATCCGCCAGGCTTACTTCCTGAAGGTCGTCAACCAGGCGTGACAGCGAGGAGGCTTCTTCATTCAGGGAACGGATGGTAGCGTCATCCGCTTTCACTACGCCGTCGCTTACGGCTTCCAGGTAGCCGCGGAGGTTGGACAGAGGTGTCCTGAGTTCGTGGGCGATATCGGCTACCATATTACGCCGCAGGCGCTCGTTGCGTTCCAGATTATCAGCCATTGAATTAAAGGATTGCGCCAGTTCGCCGACTTCCCCTTTGTCATTAAAATCAACCCTTCTTGAAAAATCGCCTTTGCCGAATTGCCCGGCAGCCACGGTAAGCGCTTTTACCGGCGCCAGGATACGGCGTGAAAGGATAAATGTAAGCAGCAGGGCAATGCCAATGGCCAGCAGACCTCCCCAGAGGAAGAAACGTCCTATGGTACGGTAGGTAATCTGCATCGCCGCCCGGTTAATGTCCATTGTCTCGCCAGGAGTCAAGTGCAGAATGCCGATGGAAGGCCCCATTCCCGGAACCGGTGCCATGGGCCGGCCGGGGTTATCAGCGGTATATCGCTGCCCGAGTGGGCCTTCTTCGGAATCGGCGACAACGATACCGTCGCTATCGGTCACGATTATCCGCCGGTCGTACATCTTCCCCCACTGGACAACAAAGGGTTGTACGCCTTCCCAGGTCCCCTGGAACTGGTAAAAGCGGGAAAGCTCCAGTTCGACCCTTTTATCCTGCATGGCTTCCACGCGTTCTCCGAATCTGGCGATTTCACCGCGCGTGGTCCGGTAGGTGAAGAAGAACACCGAGCCGATAATAACAATGATTACGATGGCAAAGGCAGCCAGTAGCCGGAAGTTAAGACTATGCATTAACCCTATGCTCCAGGAGTTTATAGCCGGCTCCGTAGACTGTTTTGATATACCTGGGATGACGCGGGTCCGGTTCGAGTTTGCGACGTAATTTGAGAATGTGGACATCTATGGTGCGGTCGAAACCATCGAAGTCGTGACCGAGGGCTTGCTCAATAATCTGCGCCCGGCTGAACACGCGGCCCGGCTCTTTAACGAGGGCTCCCAGTAACTTGAATTCAATCGGCGTAAGATTCAGCGACCGGCCTTCCAGAAAGGCTTCGTGTTTCAGAAAGTTAACTATCAGCTCGCCATGTTCGATTTTTTCCGGCCCCCGTTCTCCGGGTAAACGCCGTAGCACCGCCCGCACCCTGGCCGCCAGTTCTCTGGGACTGAAAGGCTTGGTAACATAATCATCGGCCCCCAGGTCAAGGCCGGTTAAACGGTCGTCATCGGTCGTCAACGCCGTAAGCATAATAATAGGTACGTCGGATTCATTACGTAATATGCGGCATACATCAAGCCCGTCCATTCCGGGCAGCATCAGGTCCAGGACAATAAGGTCGGGGTGGCCTTCGCGGGCCAGTTGCAGGGCATCATTACCGTTATAGGCAGTCAGGACGCGGTATCCGTCACGGTTCAGGTACAGCTTTACCAGCTCGACCGTTTTCACATCGTCATCAACTACCAGCACCCTTTTTCCGGACATCACCCATTCTCCACATCTTAAAATACCTATATATGTTATAGCATAAATGTTAAGAAAATATGAATAATTGAAGCGGGAGGGGAAAAGCACCCCTCCCGCTTCGGTGAAAGAACGTTATTTTTCTATTGTTTATTACTCTGTTTCTACTTCAGGGGCGCACCAGCCGCCGAATCTATCTCCGAAACCACCCCCGAACTTGCCGAAACCACGCTGCATGCCTTCGAACGGTCCGATTCTTTCTCTATCCTGTTGTCCGAAGAGACCCGGGATATCCGGTCTTGCGTCCATCCATGCCTTGAACTCATCGGTCGGTAAAGCCGGCCTGGCGTCCAGCCATGCCTTGAACGCGTCGGCCTGCTCCTGGGTTATCTTTTCGTCGGTTACCAGTTTCTGAAGATAATTTTCCAGAGCTTCGTCCTTTAAGGCCTGCCCGGCCTCGGTAAAGGCTTTCTGGAGTTCATCGGCATTGATGGCAACGCCGGTGTTCTTTTCATAGATTTCGGCGACCTTTTTCAGGAGCGATGTGCCGGCTGCCTGGGGCTGACTGCTTTCTTGGTCATCCGCCTGTGCCACGGCAAACCCGCCCAGGATTCCGCCCAGGACGATCACCGTCAATACCACGGTGACAATGAATTTCTTGCTTTTCCACATAATGTGTTATCTCCTTTCTCTGTTGTTTTATATTAAAGATAGCAGTATATTGTTAAAATCTGATTAACATCCGAGTAAAGATAGAAAATGATATATTTCCCGGGACTTATGGGAAATATCGGCTTATTACAGTATAAATCGTGAGATATTGGTCACAGATATACTGCCGTTTCTCTGGTTATAATATAATCGAATTTAGGTTAGATTAATGACGACAGATACAAAAAAAACGCAAAAAGCACAGATTCATATTACCGGTATGACGTGCTCCACCTGCGCCGCTACCGTTGAAAAGGCTCTGGCGGAGACGGAAGGCGTCGCCCGGGCAAACGTCAATTTCGCCTCAGAAAAAGCCTCTATAGAATACAACCCGGCCAGGGTAGACCTGGGAAAGATAAAAAATACTATTTCAGAATCAGGCTACAGCATAGCTGCCCGGAAATTTATTTTCCCGGTGACCGGCATGACCTGCGCTTCCTGTGTTGCCCGCGTCGAGGAAGCCCTGAAAAGTGTTCCCGGCGTTGTCTCGGCCAGTGTTAATCTGGCTTCGGAAAAAGCCACCGTGGAATACCTCGACGGCGTAGAAGTAGCCGGACTTAGACGGGCTGTGAAAGACGCCGGTTACGAACTCGGCGATGAAGCGGAGACATTGGCAGATGTTGCCACCGCTTCCCGCCGCGAAATCAGGAATGTCAGAGACCGCTTTTTCTTCGCATTAGCACTGGCCGTCATCATTATGGCGCTGATGTGGGTGCCTGATTTTGCTGGCAAGCCATATCTGCTCTGGGTACTGGCCACACCGGTGCAGTTCTGGGCGGGACTGCGTTTCTACCGGGGGGCCTGGGGCGCCCTCAAGCACCGCACCGCCGATATGAACACCCTGATTGCCGTAGGGACGTCCGCCGCTTACTTCTACAGCATGGTGGCTGTCCTGTTCCCGCCGCTATTCGAAGCCGGAGGTCTGGAAGGCCACCTCTACTTCGATACCTCGGCGATGATTATCACCCTGATTCTGCTGGGCCGTTTCCTGGAGGCCAGGGCTAAAGGGCAAACTTCTTCAGCGATAAAGAAGCTAATCGGACTGCAGCCGAAGACCGCCATGATTATCCGCGACGGCAAAGAAATGGAAATCCCGGTGGAGTCGGTGCAACTCGGCGACCTTATTTTGGTGCGACCCGGCGAGAGGGTGCCGGTAGACGGTATTATCCGGCAGGGTAGCCCGGCCATCGACGAGTCCATGGTTACCGGCGAGAGTCTGCCGGTGGAAAAGAAAGAAGGCGACGAGGTTATCGGCGCTACCATTAATAAGACCGGCAGCTTTCAATTTGAAGCCACCAGAATAGGAAAAGATACCACTTTAGCACGTATCGTCCGGCTGGTGGAAGAGGCACAGGGGAGCAAAGCGCCCATTCAGCGCCTGGCCGATATTATCGCGAGCTATTTTGTGCCGGTGGTTATCGGCATCGCCGTAATTACCTTTATTATTTGGTACTTTGCCGGTCCATCTCCCTCACTTACTTATGCTTTCCTTAACTTTATTGCCGTACTCATTATCGCCTGTCCCTGCGCCCTGGGGCTGGCCACGCCGACGGCGCTTATGGTGGGCACGGGAAAAGGCGCCGAACAGGGCATCCTCATCAGGAACGCCGAAGCCCTGGAGAGGTTTTATAAAATCGATACGCTGCTGCTGGACAAAACGGGGACGCTGACCGAGGGTAAACCGGAAGTCACCGACATCATAACTGTACCCGATATTTCAGAGGAAGAATTACTCGGGCTGGCGGCTTCGGTAGAACACGACTCGGAGCATCCACTCGGTCAGGCTGTTATCCGCGCGGCGCAGGCACGGAATATCGTTCTTTCACCAACCTCGGATTTTGCGGCTATCCCCGGCCACGGCGCCGAAGCTAAAGCGAACGGACAACATTTTTTACTGGGCAACCTCAAGCTGATGCAGGAACGCGGTGTTGACCTTCAGGGACTGGAAGAAAAAGCTGTAACTCTCCGGGAGGACGGAAAGACGGTGATATTCCTGGCTGTGGATAACAGGGCAGCAGGTATCATCGGGCTGGCTGATACCCTTAAACCGGGTGCCGCCGCGGTAATGGCTGAAATAGGCCGTCTGGGCATCGAGGTGGCTATGGTCACCGGTGATAACCATCGTACCGCCGCAGCTATCGCCCGTCAGGCCGGCATAGACCGCGTTATGGCTGAGGTTCTTCCGGAGAAGAAGTCGGAAGAGGTCAGCAAGCTCCAGGACGAAGGCAGGATTGTGGCTATGGTCGGCGACGGCATTAACGACGCCCCGGCCCTGGCTCAGGCCGATGTCGGTATCGCCATCGGCACCGGCACGGATATCGCTATGGAAACAGGTGATATTACCCTTATCAGCGGCGATTTAAGCAGTATCGCTACGTCTGTTTCCTTAAGCCGCCGCACCATGAGGACTATCAAGCAGAACCTTTTCTGGGCTTTTGCCTATAATGTGCTGCTTATCCCGGTGGCGGCGGGGATACTCTACCTGGCTTTCGGGAGCCGGGGCGTTCCTTCAGGACTCAGCTTTATTTTAGGTCAATACGGATTTTTAAATCCGATTCTGGCGGCGGTGGCGATGGCGGCCAGCTCGATAACCGTGGTATCCAACTCGCTGCGACTCAGGGGCTTCCGTCCGCCGAAATTAGAGAATAAACAGGGAGGTGATATTATGGCTATCGACCCCGTTTGTAAGATGACCGTTGATGAGAAGACGGCCGCGGCAACATCGGAATACCAGGGTAAGAAATACTATTTCTGCGCCGTGGGCTGTAAAAAGGCTTTCGACGCCGACCCCGAGAAGTATCTGTCGGCGTAGTAAAAACGTAAGGGAAAACGTAGGGTTGTGTCATTCCCGCGAAGGCGGGAATCCAGACCACTTCACCCCCCGGTTGTTATCTGTTCCCACCCGACCGCCCTCGCATCATCTCCGGCTTATCCCGCAAGACAAAAATACCCTCTCCCTTGATGGGAGAGGGTCAGGGTGAGGGTGCATATGTTATCCCCCTTTCATAAAGGGGGAATGAGGGGGATTTTCTTTCTTCTTATTCCACGGCTTGATTCTTATGCGACCTTCGTCTTAAGAGGAATAGTACCGCCAGCGCCCCGATTCCCAGTACGGCAACACCTATAATAACAAACCGGTTCGTCAGTATTTTCTGCCACCAGGCTGAATCAGCCGGGGACGTACTGGAGATATCCCCGGCGATATCCTCTTCAGCGGTAGAATTATCTCCCAGCATCATTTCGACAATATCAACATTTTTTGTGGTAATCGTTGATGTAGGCGTCGTTTTATTCTCTGTTTCCGTACTTGTTTCCTGGACTGGTTCTTCTATCATTGGCTGGCTAACCGAGAGCTTCATTGATTTTTCATTATTGCTTTCGTCGCTCTCAGTTATGGACTCGTCCGCATCGGCAACCGCATTAAAAACATGTTCGCCATTTTGAGCCGTCCAGATACAGGCCCCGGTGGTACTATCGCCGGGGTTGATGTCGTTGAACTGTATAGAAGCCAGGAACGTATCGTCAATGTACACGGTAATATGAGGCGACATGGCCGGCCCGGCTCCCAGGTTCTTAATGTTGACGATAAATGTCACCGTAGCATTCTCCGAGGGATTGTCCGGCGACCGGGCAATTCCCTCGATAACGAGGTCCGGAGCCGGTAGGAAGACCGTCTTTTCATTATTGGATTCGTCGCTTTCTTTTACATAATTGAATTCATCGAGGACTACTTTAAAAACGGTCGAGTCCGCCTGAACCGGCCAACTGAAAGACCTGATGACGGTAGCTCCGGGCTTAATGTCTTCGATAACGTGACTGCCCTGGGAAGAGTCATCGACATAATAGCTTATATATGAGTCACCGGCGTTATAATTGCCCTGATTTTTTACGGTCACGGTTAAATCCACTTCTTCACCTTTTTGCGGATTTATCGGCGACCAGGCAATATCCTGAATGACAAGGTCAGGGGCGACGGTTGTTATGGTTACCGCTTTTTCATTATTAGTTTCGTCAGTCTCGAAAACATTGTTATCACAGTCCACCGTAGCCCTGATGGTATGTGTGCCGGGCACGGCCTGCCAGGTTACAGAATTTAAAATAGTATCACCGGATTCAATCCGGCCAGTATAAACCGAGTCAAGAAATACATCGTCGATGTAATAATCGACATGGGTGGAGCCAACCAGACCCGGCCCCTTATTTTTAATATTGATGGTAACGGTTACGGTATCACCCACGGATGGCTCGGCCGGCACCCAGGTAACGTTTTCAATAGTCAGGTCGGTATCAGGGGAAGGATGGGAAAAGCCTATCTTTACCGTCTTGGTATTATTATCCTCACTGACCTCATGGATAATATTGTCCACATCAGCCACGGCCCTGAGATTGAGGTAGCTGGCCTGGGTAACCCATGAAAACGGCAATACGGCTGTTTCTCCGGGAGCTATCATCGGTATTAGTTGATGCAATGTGTATGTTTCGTTAATGTGCAAATCCAGATCGCAGTAGGCAGAGGAATACAGCCCCTGGTTCTTTACGGTTACTCTTAACTTCACCTGATGAGATATTAAAGGCTTGTCCGAAAGGCAGGTAATACTCTGGACAACTAGGTCAGGAAGTATATCTGGAAGGGTTACCGTCATGGCATTATTAGTCTCATCGTTTTCCCTCACCTCTTCACGGACATCGATAAACGCTTTAAAAGCATGTGAACCGGCCCCCGCTTTCCAGGAATATGTCTTGGTGACACTGGCACCGGCTTTTAGCGGCTCGATAAAGTCCCCTGTTTTTTGCGAATCATCGACATAATAAGCCACCCAGCAGTAATTGGCTTTGCCGATACCCTGATTACTGATTTTCACGCTCATGGTCACATTACTGCTTGCCGTACGATTTTGCGGTGACCAGGTAATGCTATCAATAACGAGGTCGGGGGCAGCGGTGGAACAGGTGACGACCCTGTAATTATTGGTCTCATCACTTTCCTTTGCCTGGGACCAGATGTCGGCGATTACCTCAATATCATGCGTACCGGATGTTGCCATCCAGTTATATGTCACGGTTGCATTTTCACCGGCTCCCAGACATGGGATTTGACGATTGCCCCGGGAATTGCCATCGATATTCAGATTGACATTAGAGCCGGCCGACGTTATATTGCCGTCATTTTTAACGGTTACGGAAAAAGTCACTCTATCTCCGATAGACGGATTCTCCGGTGCCCAGGATATCCCCGGGACTACAAGGTCGGCAGCGAATACGGAAAAAGCGTAAGCACTATCGTTATTACTCTCATCATTCTCGGTAATACTATTCTCATAATCAGCCACCGCCTTAAAGACATGTGTACCGGCCACAGCCTTCCAGATAAAGGTTTTCAGAACAGTGTCTCCGGGGTCAGTCTGGGATATCCCGGCGGAATCAAAAAGACAATCATCGATGAAGCCGGCCAGACGGTAGCTACTCGCCGGTGAGTCGCCCTGGTTCCTGACGGCTACCGTAAACGTTACTGTATTGCCGATAGCCGGGAGCTCCGGTGACCATGAAACCGACTCCACAATAAGGTCGGAGGCTGGCTCTGAATCAGCCAGGGCTCTGGCGCTATTATCCGCTAGCAGGTTAGTACAATAAAGACCTGCTAATAAACACAAAGCTACCAGCGCACCGGGACAGACCCGGTGTTTACCGTTGCTCATGGATAAAACCTTCATGTATTGGCTATTAAACAGAATACCCTGACAGCCATGAAGGTGATAGGGCTTTAGCTTGGGTTTCCGAACGGTGCTGTCACCCATTTTGCGGAACGCTGAAAAGGTGAATAAAAACAACCCCTCTCCATTAATTTGGAAAGGGGTTCGTTAATGACTAATGATTTATTTGAAGCGGCTTAGATTTTCCTCCCCGAGTCCTCCCAGTATTTCTCGCGCAGCTCCCGCCTCATTATCTTTCCGGAGGCATTCTTAGGCAGGGTAGTTAAAAATTCTATTGACTTGGGTGATTTATATCCGGCCAGATTCTTCTTACAGAATTTAATCAGCTCTTCGGCGGTGACAGTGGCATCCTTTTTCAGGGTAACGACCGCATGGACTTTTTCCACCCAGTACGGGTCGGGGATACCGATAACCGCCGCTTCATGAACGCCGGGGTGCCGGTAGAGAATCTCCTCTACCTCTCTGGGAAAGACATTCTCACCGCCGGTGATTATCTTGTCCTTTTTACGGTCGATGATGTATACGTAGCCGTTTTCATCGTAGCAGCCGATGTCTCCGGTATGCAGCCAGCCATCGATAATAGTATCCTTTGTATCTTCGGGTTTCTTCCAGTATTCAATCATATTATGCTTGCTGCGGACGATTATTTCGCCCATTTCACCGGCGTTGACGTCTTTACCTTTTTCGTCAACAATGCGTACCTGTACCCCGATATCCGGCTGGCCGGCGGAAGAGAGCCTTTTTTCCTCCGGTCTGCCCAGCACGTCATGCTCTTCTTTGGGGAGATGGCAAATGGCCGGGCCGCTTTCGCTCATGCCGTACCCCTGCCCGAAAACATTCCCGAAGGTGGCCAGTCCTTTTTTCAATACCTCAAGAGGCATAGGGGAACCGCCGTACCAGATATATTTCAGCCGGCTGACATCGTATTTTTTAACGTCGGGCACATCGAGCATGGCGACAAGATGGGTGGGTACTATCGATACATGCGTGGCTTTCTCGTCCTGAATGAGTTTCAGGGTATCCGCCCCATCGAAATTTTTCATTA
>CAYVPT010000051.1:0-10698 GCA_964453865.1 uncultured Dehalococcoidaceae bacterium | reverse complement strand
ATTATTCGGCAAGCTCATAACAGGTAGTAACGGGCATTATAGTAGTAAAACCCGGTGGCGTCAAGTTGGTGGAAGGATTGAAGATTGGGGGAAAGGGGTAAAACTGCGGGTTAAGCCACCTATTATGCGAGGGTGGCTCGGGTGGTAAAAGATATAAAACGAAGGGGGTGGAGGTGACTGGATTCCAGCCTGCGCTGGAATGACAGGACGAAAACGAGGGAATGACATCATCACCACGCCGGGATTCTTCGCTGCGCTTAGAATGACAGTGGGGACGGCTCAGAATAACAGCCGGGTGAGATTGCCGTGTCGTCACGATTTCATCGGGACTCCTCGCAGTGACAGTTGGGGGAAGGTTGACTGCCAGCTTGAAGTTTTACAGGGCAGGTGCCATAATTCACGGAGATATATTCCCATGCAGTCAGCGGCGAGGTAGTAAAACATAAAATGATGGAGACCGTCGCACAGGTAATTGCGCTGGTCGGTATAATGGTGTTCCTGGCGCACCTCTTCACCAGCATCTTCAGTCACACCAGAATTCCCGACGTCATTTTGCTGATTATCATCGGGATATGCGTCGGGCCGGTGCTGGGGCTGGCGTCACCCTCGCTATTCGGGTCGGTAGGGCCGGTATTCACCACGATTACCCTGATAATCATATTGTTCGAAAGCGGGATTGCCCTGAGGCTGGACATGCTGAAGTCGGCGCTAGGGGGAGCGATGGTCCTGGCACCGGTAAGTTTCTTTTTAACGATGCTGGTCGTGGCGGGACTGGGTGTCTGGCTGGCAGACCTGGAACTGCTGCCGGCTTTCATCCTGGGGGCGATTGTCGGCTCAACGTCCGAAACGGTGGTGATACCGCTCGTCAGGCAGCTCCGTATAAAAGAAGAGACCCGGACGCTTCTCTCGGTGGAGTCATCGGTAAACGACGTACTCAGTATCGTAATTACCGTAGCGCTGGTCCAGGCGTACGTAGCCGGGACATTCGAAATCGCCTCGGTATCCGGCAAATTGATCGCCTCGTTTCTGGTAGCGCTGGTGTTCGGTATTATCGGTGCTCTAGTATGGTCTATACTGCTCAACCGGATACGCGTTCTTAAAAACGCCATGTTCACGACACCGGCCTTCGTCTTCGTTATCTACGGCATAGTAGAGACGCTGGGATTCAGCGGCGCTATCGCCGCCCTGGCCTTCGGGGTGACTATCGGGAATATCGAAAAAATCCGTATACCCATTTTTAAAACGTTATCGGTAAAAGAGCCGGTCGGCCTTAACGAAACAGAGAGAGTCTTTTTCAGCGAGGTTGCCTTTCTGCTGAAGACCTTTTTCTTTATTTATCTGGGTCTTTCTCTGGAACTCATCAGCAACTGGCTGATAATCGTTGGGTTGATACTTACGGCCGTATCTTTTGCTTTACGCCTGCCGGCGGTCAAGTTGTCCATACGGCGGCCCCAAACACCCCGAGACCTGGCGGTAATAGCCGTGATGGTACCTAAAGGCCTGGCTGCCGTGGTGCTGGCAAGCATACCATTCCAGCAGGGCGTTGTCGGGGGAGAAATCATCAAGAACATAACCTATGGCGTGGTGCTTTTCAGCATCGTCCTCACCTCTTTTCTGGCATTTCTGCTGGAGAAAACCCCGCTACCGGGACTATATGCCTGGATAATGTCGCCGAGGATGCCTCGTTGGGGGTCAGGAACGACCAAGGAACACATGGATGTTGCGGGAAGAACCGGGGGCATTGTCCCCGATGGGGAAAAGCTCTTCGGGGGTGGAGTGAAAGACAAAGAGGGGCTATCCGGAAAAGACGAAAAGCCCTGAGGTGGGTTTCCGCTGACATGAGAATAATACTCTTCCCCTTTTAAACCTTTCGTAGGAATAAGGAAAATACTACGAGCTAAGCAGTTGATGGTGCGAGGGCGGTCCGGGTGGGAATAGATATCATATGGTGGGGGTGGTGGGAAGAATATGTATCCCCTTATAATGATGAAATTATCCGAATCTATCCCCCTAGCCCCCTTCCTTTGGTAAAGGAAGGGGGAATATTAACAAAGAGAATCTTGCTCATTGGGGATTTATATTACATAGGCCAGTGGGGTGCATTGTTATAAGGAACGACCGCCTCCTTATGCCCCTATCAGGGATCAAGGAGTGGGGTAAAGACAACGGATTAAGCTGCTGATGATGCGAGGGCGGTCTGGGTGGGAAAAGATAACAACCGAGGGGTGGCAGGGGGTATGGATTCCCGCTTTCGCGGGAATGACAATACATTCGGAAAAAGGGTCAGGGGGTGGTGGATATTATATCTTTCGCCCGGGTGAGTACGGTCCTGATGGCTACCGGCATGGGCTGAATGGTGTCGCCATCGGCTTCGAAATACCTCGTTAGAGTTCCCAGGGCTTTTTTCTGCTGCGGGCTGACCGGCATATAAGAAACGGCAAGCCCATCCAGGCGCTGGGAAATGAGAAGGCAGGTATAGCGGCGGTTCCGGGTGCTGTTATCGGTGATCTCTTTTTCCGTACGGCGTACCAGTTTGGCGGGAACCCGGATAGCCGCCAGGTCACCGTCGCTATCAAGAATCAGTAATTTAAGGTCGGTACGCGAGGTATGCTCATCGGGCGGGAGACGTTTCAGGACGATAAGCGGATAGCTGTAAGCGGCTTTATATATAGGCACGGAAATCTCAATTTCACCGGGAGGGTAGTACGGCAGGCGCTCGAGTACTTTCGGGGTTTTTTCCGTCGGGACCTCGAGTCCGGACTCCCCGCGGGCTATCATGGGCTTGAGGAATTTCTTTAAAATATCCGGCAGTATACCGCTTTTCAGCGCGTGCTCCAGAATATGTTCCAGCGCCCAGGCTTCCTCCGGGCTGATTTCGATAGCTACGGGGGTATATTTGCCGGTGCCGTTTTCCAGTCCGATAGTGGCGAAGGGTTTGTGGCGCCGCTTCATAGCTGCGGCATCATCGCAGGCTTTGGCATATACCGAACGGCCGATATCAGAAGTAAAGACCCTGCCGGAGACATCGCAGTAGAGCATCCTCACTCGACCGCGGGGACGCTTCTCCCCGGTAATGTGTACCGGCTGGAGGAACAGGACGTTTTTCGGCTGTTTTTTCTTTAAAATCGCCATATAGTGCTACTCGATAATGCATGTTTATGGTAAAGCGGGGACGCGGCTTTTGTCAATAGCGGGATAGTACCAAGGGGGTGGGAAAAATGGGCGAATACCAACGGGCTATGCGGTAAACGGTACGAGGGGCGGTTCGAGTGGGGTAATAAAATCCCCCTTAGGCCCCCTTTTACAAAGTGGGAAACTTGGTGGTTATAGTCAGGGATTGCTACATCGCTGCGTTCGCAATAACAGGGAAGGGAGGGAGAAAAAACTATAGGATATGCAGAAGATGCTACGTGGGTGGCCTGGGTGGGAAAAGATAAAAAACGAGGGGAGGAATGGGGCAGTTTGACTTGCCCAGAATAATATGCCGATAATTTATTAGAGGGAAGTGTTCTATTTTCACGCAAAGGAATGGAGGAGGTATACAAAGAGATGGATGTTATCGACGCTATAAAAGAAAGAAAAAGCATCAGGGCTTTTAAGTCCGACCCCGTGACGCTGGACTTGCTTAAGAAGATAATGGAGCCGGCTTTACGCGCACCGTCGTGGGCGAATACACAGCCGTGGGAGTTCGCCGTGGCTACCGGGAAAAAGCTTAAAGCGATTCAGGAAGGCTTTGTGGAGAGGGGCATACAGGACCCGGAATCAGAGGTCCATCGACCCTACGTATTCCCCGAGCTGTACATGGCCCGTATACGCGCCCTGCAGGCCGGCGAACGCCGGGGACGGACCAGCGAGATGACCAAAGAAGAGATGGAAGCCCGGTTCATGGACAACTTCCGGCACTACGGAGCGCCGGTATGCATTTACCTGCTGGTGGGGAAAGACTTCCTGTACCAGGAAAAAGGCGTTAATGTATGGTCGGTATACGACTGCGGCTCCGCGGTGCAGAACATCATGCTGCTGGCGACAAACTACGGGCTGGGGACGATAGCACAAGCGCAGGCTGTAGTCTACCCGGATATAATACGCCAGGAGCTGGGTATAGCGGAGGACAGGCTCATCGCGCTGGGTATAGCCATCGGGTACCCTGACCGTGATGACCCTGTAAATAAAGAGTACCGGGACAGGGAGCCGCTGGGCAAAATAGCGAGGTTTTACGGATTTTAACGGATAATTACACTTTCTTTAGTTTCCACCGGCCTGTTTTGAAGTATCCGAAATAAACGATTGACCCGACAATGGTACTGGCGACCATCGCCCAGCGGATGCCGTAGGCATCGAGAGCGGTGTACCGGGAGAGAACGAAAGCCGCGGGAATCTGTACCACCCACATCACGGCGATGCTGATAATCATGTTCGGCACGGTATCGCCGGCACTGGCGATGCAGTTCTGCAACACGGTGGCGACGGACATCACGAAAAAGGTGGCCGAGGTAATCCTGATGAACGCGCTGCCCAGTTCCAATAAATCGGGGTCGGTGGTGAAAATGCCCATGATATTCCTCGCCCAGATAAAGACGACCACCGAGCCGACCGTCATAAAAGCCTGGAGAATACCTACCGCTACCCAGGCGCTTTTTTCGGCTCGCTCCGGCTGAGCGGCCCCCAGGTTTTGTCCGACCAGAACACCGGCGCCCATGCCTAACGCAAAACCGGGCATCATGACGAACATTTCAAGTCGGGAAGCCAGACTGTGAGCCGCCACTGCCAGAGTGCCGAAGGGCGCAATCAGCCAGGTCAGGATGA
The DNA here is from genome assembly GCA_964453865.1 of uncultured Dehalococcoidaceae bacterium. Classification (GTDB taxonomy): domain Bacteria; phylum Chloroflexota; class Dehalococcoidia; order Dehalococcoidales; family RBG-16-60-22; genus CAYVPT01. The sequence continues at coordinate 5,892 of CAYVPT010000051.1, read as the reverse complement.
AGGTGCCGAAAGACCTCTGGAGGTTCATGACCAAAGCCGGGACACCGATTTTCAGAATCCGCCAGATAATGTTGAAATCCACGCGGAAATCCCCGCGCTTAAGGTGAAGTCGGGTATAACCTCCGAAAAGCAGCCAGAGGCAAATCATAGCTCCAAGCACCTGTGAGATAACATTGCTCAGGGCAGCCCCGCTGACCCCCATTTTGGGGAATATACCGATGCCCAGGACAAGGAAGGGGCAGAGGGTGATATGGATGATTCTTAAAAAGCCTTCAATCATCATCGGACGGATGGTATCGCCGGCGGACTGGATAACGTAAAGAGCCATGACCAGGATGTCCAGGAGTATCCATCCGGCGAACATAACGCGCATATATGCCATGCCCTGGCTGATGACGATTTCCTCGAGGCCGAAGATGCGCATGATGGGCTCGGCGAGGAGAATGCCTATAATCATCATCAGGGCGCCCCAGCTGGCGCTGAGAACGAGTGCCTGAGCGGCGACGTGGTTGGCCATCTTCATGTCGCCGGCGCCGACGAAACGGGCGACCATAGCCCTGACGCCGACGATAAGGCCGAAATCCATGGACATGACCAGCATGATGACGATATTGGCGACACCCACGGCGGCAATCGACGAAGGTCCCAGCCGCCCAATCCATATCATATCGACGACCTGGCTGATGACGAAGAGGCTTTCCATGACTATCATCGGCCAGGATAGCAGCAGGAGGTTATTAAGGACGGGACCCTGGGTCCAGTCCCGGTTGAAGCCCGAAATTTTACGGGCGGAGTTCTTTGTGTCTGCCATATGCGTGCAGTTACTCTTTCCAGCAAATGCGGTTTTTAAAGCGTTAGGGTGGGGAAGCCGTTCCCGGGGGGAAACGACGACAATAAAATAATAATACTACGCTGCGGGGAATGTCAATTTGAGAATTTACTAACCTCACCCCCTGCTCCCCTCTCCTGGTGAAATTATCTTAATCTGTCCCCCTAGCCCCCTTCCTTTGAAAAAGGAGGGGGGAACATTAACAAAGAGGATCCTGCTTATTGCGGATTAATTTTACAGAGGCAAGTGTTGTGCCTCGTTATAAGGAACGGCCGCCTCCTTATCCCCTTACCGGGGATTAAGGGGTGGGGTAAAGACAACGGGCTAAGCAGAGGATGAGGCGAGGGCGGCTTGGGTGGAATGAACACAATCACCCTCACCCTGCCCTCTCCCATCAAGGGAGAGGGGTAAAATACTACGGGATAAGCCGTTGATGGCGCGAGGGCGGCCTGGGTGGGAATAGATAACAAGCGAGGGGGGTGGGGAGAGATTATCTCCTGAAAATGTAGAATAAACACCACATAACGAAAGCCTTTTGACTTAAATCTGCCCATGCAGTATCATAGGCACGAATCCCCGGTATTTTTGGAGGAGAAACCGATGGCCGATAAAGAAATTCAGAAATACGTCGTCAGCAAGCCCATTTACGAGGCGGGGTATCCCGGCGTTAAAGGGCGGCAGCACCCTACCATGACCCTGGTAAGCGAGAAGCAGATACCAGGCTGCAACTACTATATCGAGCTGGGATGGATAAACTCCATACCTACGCCGAACCCGCACATCTTCCAGCATGTGCACGACTATGATGAGATAGTGCTGCACTGGGGCGGAGACTGGGAAAGACCGCAGGTGCTGGGTGGGGAGATAACGTTTTACGTCGGGGGGCAGCCGATAACGTTCAATACAACGACGGGGATATTTATTCCGGCGGGCGTACCTCACGGGCCGCTGATCTGGAACAAGTTCGAGTTTCCGCATATCGAGATGGCGATGATGCTGGGCACAGGTGATCCGTTCAAGGGGTGGGGCCAGAGCGGCATCTCCGCGTCCAAGGACGGCCTGCCGGTAAAGAAGGATAAAGTCGACTACGAGCAGTACGTACTGCGGAGTCCCTTGCGGGAATCGCCGGGGGCTATCTCCGGGAAGGGGCGGCAGAGTCCGACGATGACTTACATGAGCGAGATACAAATACCGGGTACTAAGATTTACCTGGAGTTCGGGTGGATATGGGAAGTAACCGATACCATCCGCGAGATGAAGCACGACAAATTCGACGAGATAGTGATGCACATCGGCAATGACCCGGAGAACCCCGAGGACCTGGGGGCGGACATGACCTTCGGACTCGGCGGGGAAGAGATGCAGTTCAATACCAACTTCGCCATGTACATTCCCAAGGGTGTGGCGCACGGTCCGCTCATCTGGCACAAGGTAAGGCGGCCGCACATCGAGATGGCGATAATGCTCGGTGCGGGGACGCTTAAAGACGGGTGGGGGTCCGATATGCTGGACATAACAAGAGTCCGTATGGCCAGGGAGCGCGGCGAGGACGTACCGCCGATGCGTTGGGAAAATCCGGACGGACCTGAAAAATAGAGATACCCAAAAGCGCCCGGGCTTTTTCTCAGAGACGAAAGAGGTCCGGGCTCTTTTTTTACCATAATATAGTTAAAAAGAAGGGGCTGTTAAGATGGCTGAGTTAAAAACCAGCAAATATATCATCACCGATGTCAAGGCGGATAAGCTGTTTCCCTCCGAGCCGGAGGGAATGGACAGGATACCCGCCGGAAAGCGGGTGCCGCCGACTCACGTAATGTGGCTGGACGGAGATGTAGTGCCCGGGGCTTTCTACTCGGAGTGCGTCTGGATATGGCCGGGGTGCGCCTCTGAGGAACCGGCCGCTCCAGCGCACAGCCACGATTTTACGGAGGTTATCACTTTTTTCGGCACCGATTTTAATAACCCGCATGACCTCGGCGGCGAGATAGAGCTGTGGCTCGACGGCGAAAAGCATGTCATGACTAAAAGCTTTCTGGCTTATATCCCGGCTGGCATGACACACTGTCCCCTGATTACCCGGAGGGTGGATAGACCCATATTCCATTTTACGGTCGGACTCGGCGGCGAGTACAAGAGATAGCATTTCAGTAAAAAGTTGTCAGTTGGCAGTTCTCAGTTTGGATGAGAGGGAACGAAAATCCCCCTTAGTCCCCCTTTTTCAAAGGGGGAAAATGGTGGGGGAAATCTATGGGATAAGCCGTAGATGATAAGGGGTGGCCAGGGTGGGAATAGATAACACCCGAGAAGGGTGGGGGTGGTGGATTCCAGCCTGCGCTGGAATGACAGAAGGGGGGAAAATGGATAGGGGGCTATCTTCTGGCAAAGTAAGTAATTATAAAATCCATCCAGGAAATCGTATTTAGCTTGCTTCTGACGAGCCTATGGTTTAAGATAATGGCGTCCGGGTGCAAATATTTGCATTAATAAACAGATTACTCAGGAGGTCAGGGAATGGAACTCGACCTTAAAGGTAAAGTGGCTCTGGTGACTGGCGCGGGGAGTCCGGTGGGATTCGGACGGGGCATAGCGATGACCCTGGCGAAATACGGGTGCGACGTCGTTGTGAACGATATCGACCTCGAAGGTGTCAAGAAAACCGCCGGTGAAATAGAAGCCCTGGGACGTAAAGCCCTGGCGCTCAAAGCCGACGTAACCAAGGTAGCCGAGGTAAAGGACATGGTCAAAAAAGCCCTGGAGAAGTTCGGGAGGATAGACATCCTGGTCAATAACGCCGGGCGCACCACCACGCCGACGCCTTTCGTGGAGACACCCGAGCAGAACTGGGAGACCGTGTTCAACCTAAATATCTACGGGGTGTTCCACTGCACCAAGGCCGTCCTGCCGCAGATGATTGAACGTAAAAACGGCAAGATAATTAACATAACGTCCGGCGCCGGCATCAGCGGCATGCCCCGGTGCGTCCATTACGGTGCCTCCAAGGCAGCGATTATCGCTTTTACCAAGGGATTATCCAAAGAGGTGATAGGGCAAGGCATCAATGTCAACGCCGTGGCGCCGGGCGTCGGCGATACCAACTTTTTAAAGACGGGCAACTTCCCGCCGGGCGAACTGGATAGGGCGGTGGCTACGGTGCCGACAAGGAGGTCGACGACGCCGGATGACGTAGGCAACATGGTGGCGTATCTTGCTTCCGACCTCGCCGGACAGATTGTGGGGCAGACGTACATCGTCGACGGTGGACACGCTTAAGGAGCTGACCGATGGGCATTTCACAACAGGAATTCAAGCGGCGTTATGATGCCATACGAGAGCTAATGAACCGGGACAGGCTGGACTGTATCCTTGTGGTCGGGCGCGGAGATGACTTCAACCGCGGCAATATCCGGTATATCACCGGTTCCGGTCGGGGAGGGTGCTGTGTGTTTCCCCCGGAAGGTAAGCCCGTCTTTCTCACGGGACCGGGACAGTCATCATCGCCGAAAATCCGTAAAACCATCGAAGCCGGCGGACTGCTCCACCTGAGAGAAACGGACAATCCGACCGAACAGGTCAAGAAAGAGCTTCCCCGGTTCTATGAGGGTAACCGGGTGGGGATAATCGGTACGGGCTGTATTTCCGTAGAGATGTATCAGGTAGTCAAGGAAGAATACGGCGAGAAACTCGCGGATGCGACCGGGATATTCGAGGAATTACGGTCGGTCAAGAGCGCCGAAGAAATTTCCAAGATGCGGCAGGCCGCCGCCGTAGCCGATAACGTTTACGCCATACTCCGGGAGATGATTCGACCGGGCCTGAGCGACTGGGAAATCTACGGGCAGGTGAAAAAGACAATTTTTGAGATGGGCTGCGAGTACTCTTTCGACCTGATAGACGCCGGGGGCTCGAGATTGAACATGACCTTCGCGCCGACCGGCGAAAAGTTGAAAGACAATAACACCTTATTCATGGAGATTACCCCGGCTTACGAGGGGTACTACGCCCAGCTGCCGGTGACCCTGCCGGTGGGGAGATACCCGCCGCAGATACGAAAAATGGCCGGTGTGTGGGAAAAAGCCGATAAAAACGCCCGGAGAATCTTGAAGCCGGGAACGAAAGTATCCGATGTCTACGCCGCACTGGTAAACACGGTACGCGAGAATGACTATATCTCGCCGCTGCGTCCCGGCCACTCCATCGGTCTGGACGCCCTCGATTTCTGGTCTATTACCGAGACCAACGACAGGATACTCCAGGCGGGTATGACGCTGGCGGTGCATCCGAGTATTATGACCCAGCCCGGCGGCGACGCCTGCGGTATGGGGTATACCTACCTTATCACAAGTACGGGCGCGGAAAGATTCAGCAGGGTGGACTTGACAGAACTGCGGCATGACTGACCGCTACCTCAGATTACCGGCGGAAAAACCTAGCTGTTCCTCAGATTGCGCACGATTTCTCTAAAAGCCGGCCTTTTACCATACATCAGCAGGTAAGTCCGTAAAACCCTGATGGCTACGTACAACGCCCCGAGGATGGAAAGCACCATCACGAGGATACTGACCACCAGCTGCCAGACAGGAACGCCACTTACGCCCAGCCTCAGTAAGGTTGTCACGGGAGCCGTAATAGGGAAAATACTTAGAACTACCCAGATTGGACTGTTCGGGAAGATAAATAACAAAGACCCGAACCAGAAGGGTATAAACACAGGCATTGTCAGAGTCGTAATCAGCTGCTGGCCTTCACGGTTACTGGTGCTGATAGCGCCGATGCCTGCCGCAACCACCATAAAGAACAGATAGCCCAGAATGAAATAGACCAGCCCCAGAACGATGAAGTTGCCTGGCAACTGAATGCCACTGAAAAAACCGCCGAAAGTGGACGAAGCCAGATTCAACAGGAGCGGGAGCGAGACCAGCCAAACGGCCACCTGTACCAGTCCGGAGGCGCCCAGCCCCAGAACTTTACCGGTTAGTAACTGCCGCGTGGAAACGGAGGACAGCAGTACTTCGATGAGACGGTTCTCTTTCTCATCCACCAGCCCGGAAAGCATATAACTGGCA
>CAYVPT010000050.1:0-10890 GCA_964453865.1 uncultured Dehalococcoidaceae bacterium | reverse complement strand
ATATCGCGTCCTTTAATGAGGTCAGGGGCATTAACGACATCGGTCAGTCCCAGGATTTGTTTCATAAAGGCAATATCACTGTCCGAGCCGTCTTTTTCCGAGGCCTGCGGTTTCAGATAGCCCACTTTCCGGCCATCTTTGCTAAAGTACATGGCTAGGCCGGCGCAGACGGCGGTCTTACCGGCTCCTTCTTCGGCTGAGACGATATATAAAACGCCCAATATTCACCCCCAGGTAAGATTAACTCTGCATTGAATGAACCAATATATTATAATCCTTTAAGCAAAATACGTAAAGAGGTATAATATTCGGTGTTGCGTCTTTATAAATATACGGAGGCATCTCGTTGAAATCGCTCGTTACTCTCCTTCGCAGATTTTATAAGTGGGAACATTTCTGGCTTTTTCTTCTAGTGGTAGCGACGTTAGTCCTGCATTTCGTTATCGTTGACAAACCCGCATCACTTATCCTGGATGAACAATACTACATCAACGAAGCCAGGAACATCATTGAAAATCATGAAATCCAGTTCGAGGAGCACCCGCCGCTGGGAAAACTCTTTATCGTCACCGGAATCAAGATATTCGGCGATAATACCCTGGGCTGGCGTTTCTCCTCGATAATCCTCGGGACGGCCTGTATCATACTTTTCTATTTCATCTGCCGTCGACTCGATATGTCGCCGTGGGCCGTTAACATCGCGACCTTTTTACTGGCGCTGGAAAATATGACCTTCATCCAGGCCAGCGTGGCCATGCTCGATGTTTTTTTCCTGGTCTTTATGCTCGCGGCATTCCTGCTGTATTTGAATCGTAAATATATAGCTGCCGGAATATCTTCGGGGTTATGCGTGTTAGCCAAGCTCAGCGGCGCCCTGATGATGCCGGCCCTGATGATTCACTGGTTTTTCAGTCGGGCAAAGCACTCCCGCTGGTTTGTGTTAACCATCGTCCTGTCCGTAATCACGTTTATTGGACTGATGCCCCTATTCGAATATTTCATCGTCCAGAATTTCTCGGAGGTAATCAGCCCGTTCGAGCGGATTAAGACCATGGTGAGTATGACCAGCAGTCTTACTTTCGACACCACCACCCATGAGGCTATGAGCCGCCCCTGGGAGTGGCTGCTTTCTTATAAACCCATGCCTTTCTGGTGGACTCCTCATTATATCTCGGGTATCAGCCCTTCCGTCTGGGCTCTTACTATCCCCACGTTTGCCTATTTGGTGTATAAAGCGATAAAAAGAAACGAGGCGGGGCTGTTCGGGGCGGCATGGTTTGCCAGCACTTACCTGCTGTGGATTCCGGCCAGTCTTATAACCGACAGACTCAGTTACCCATTTTATTTCTATCCGTCAATCGGGGCTATCTGTATCGGTCTGGGAATGGGTTTGTCCGAGCTTATCCACCTCTTTCAGACGAGGGAATCCGGTAAGCTCAAGTGGACATCCCTGAGTATAGTGTTACTCATCATCCTGGCCCATATCGTATCTTTCATGCTTCTGTATCCCCTGTTCCCGATACGTTACTATTAGTTACCTTTTCGTCGACTGAAAAGGCGTCAGCACAGAGTATAAAATATAGGTCCGTTTGTATTTGGTAAATACGTTCAAGCCTCACCCCTAGCCCCTCTCCAGCCAGAGACACTGACAAGAAACCGTAGATATTTATGGCCGTAGAGGGGAGTTCAGGAGAGAGGGGGCGAAGCCCCCCCCCTCATATACTCTCCCCCTCTTGAACATCATAGAAAATCGAGTTAGAATAATAAATCTGTTCGAGAGGGGGATAAAGGGGGTGAGTAAAAAACCATATACAATTAGTACCTAAAATATCCGCATTATTATTGACAACTGGCAAGTGCTATGATTATTCTAAGGATGGGAGAGACAGGTTATGCGTGAGGCCGTGCTTTTTGAAAAACTGCCGGACTCCAGGGTAAGGTGCCGTACCTGCCAATGGCGCTGCCAGATTAATCCGGGGAAATACGGCGTTTGCGGCATGTACCATAACCAGGATGGAACCCTGCTAAACTTGAATTACGGCAAGGTATCATCCGCGGCTGCCGATCCCATCGAAAAGAAGCCGTTATTCCACTTTCATCCCGGTACCAAGTGTCTTTCTCTGGGTACCTTGGGGTGTAACTTCCACTGCCGGCACTGTCAGAACTGGGAAATTTCCACTGCCGATAGCAGTTCTCTATTGCACGGCTGCCGCGACCTTTCACCCAAGGTATCAATCGAACTGGCCGTGCACAGCCACTGCCAGGGTATAGCCTGGACCTATAATGAGCCGACAATATGGTTCGAACACACCCTGGAGTCGGCTAAACTGGCTAAAGAAAACAATCTCTACACCGTTTACGTGACCAACGGCTATGCCACGCCGGAGGCGCTGGATACCATCGGCTCATACCTCGACGCCTGGCGCGTGGATATCAAGGGTTTCTCCGATAATCTCTATAAATCATTGTCCGGTATACCCCGCTGGCGGGAGATACTCGATGTCACCAAACGGGCCAAGGACATGTGGAAAATGCACATCGAGGTTATTACCAACATCGTTCCTACGATGAATGACGATGATAAACAGCTGGAGGATATTGCCAACTGGATAACAAATGAGCTGGGAGAGTTGACCCCCTGGCACGTGACCCGATTTTACCCGTATCACCATCTGACGGACCTGCCCCCGACTCCCCTCGCCACCATCGAACGCGCCATCGAAATCGGCCAGAAGGCCGGCCTCAAGTTTGTCTATGCCGGCAATGTGCCCGGTCACCAGAGCGAGAGCACCCGCTGCTATGCCTGCGGGGAAATCGTCGTAAAAAGGCTCGGCTACGAGACGGAAGTTATCGGACTGGCGGGCTCGCGGTGCCGGTTCTGCGGGGCGGAGCTAAATTTCAGGTCGCCCGGCTCAAAGGAGGGCTAGAATGGTCAGGAATCCATATGTCGCCGGATACTTTTATCCCGCTGCAGCTTCGGAACTCAGGGCCATGATTGCCGGGTTCACGGATAAAAAGGCCCCTAAAGAGGATGTCGTCGGTTTGCTGGTACCTCACGCCGGCTACCAGTACTCCGGGCCGGTGACCGGAGCCACCGTCTCCAGGATTAAATTCAAAGATACGTTTATCATCATGGGGCCGACCCACAGCGGCATGGGTAAACCGTTCAGCGTGATGGTAGAAGGCACCTGGAAAACGCCCCTGGGCGAGGTAGAGGTCGATGAAGAGCTTGCCAGGAAAGTCGTTTCCTTGTCCGGTCAACTGGAAGAGGACTACGAGGCACACCAGGAGGAGCATGCCGTCGAAGTTCAAATCCCTTTCCTGCAGTATTTCAAGCCGGATGTGCGTATCGTACCCATTATACTTGCCGGGGCCACTCTCGACATCTATAAGGAAATCGGGAGAGACATCGCCGCGGCGATTAAAGGATTGAAAAGAGAAGCAGTAATCATGGCCAGCGGCGATATGACTCATTACGAGTCGCACGAGAGTGCCAAAGAGAAGGACATGAAAGCGGTCGAGGCCATGCTGGCCCTCGATGAAGATGAACTGACCCGGCGGTATCAAAACCTGAGTATCTCCATGTGCGCCTACGGTCCGGTGGCCTGCCTCATCACCGCGGCTAAAGAGCTGGGTGCTACCGGCGCAGAGCTGGTGAAGTACCAGACCAGCGGCGATTCGAGCGGCGACTACAGCGCGGTAGTCGGCTATGCGGGCGTTATCTTTAAGAAGGCAGCCATGCACCCGCTGACCGCTTTAGCTAAAGAGACGGTGGAGACCTATGTTAAGGAAGGTAAAAGGCCGCCGCTGCCGAAAGAACTCACCCCGGAGATGAAGGATAAAGCCGGGGTATTCGTGTCTATCCACATGCTGGGTGACCTGCGGGGGTGCATCGGCACGTTTGAGCCGCAGGAGGAGAACGTAGGGGAAGAAATTATCACCAATTCCATAAGCTCGGCTACCCGCGACCCGCGTTTCTCTCCCATCACCCCAGAGGAGCTTAAAGACCTGGACTACAGCGTTGACGTGCTGACCGCGCCGGAGCCGGTGGAAGACGCCAGCCAGCTCGACCCGAAAAAGTATGGGGTAATCGTAGAGGCGGGATGGAAAAGAGGACTGCTGCTGCCGGACCTGGAAGGCGTGGACACGGTAGAGTACCAGATAGACGTCTGCCGGCAGAAGGGGGGCATCAGCCCGGACGAGCCGGTGCAGCTTTACCGGTTCGAGGTGAAGAGGTATAAGTGAAGGGGCGACAAAGCTAAGAAGTTAATATTCAGGAAACAAAGCGAGGCTAGGCAGGCGTGAATTGTTTTTACAGTTATGTTAAGTGTATGGTTTTATGGAAAGCGAGGGAAGGTAAAGAAAAGAGCCGGCGGCTGATAACGGCGTCGAGGAAGTGAGGGCGTAAAGGAAGAAAAAGCCAAAACATTTAAGACGATATTTAAAAGATGCACTTAAGATATGCACAAGAATTAATGTGTATTATTATAAAAAGAGTTAAAAAGGCAGTTCATTAATGGCAAAGATCGGGGATATATTTATTGGTGGGAAAGAGCCAGATACTGTAAATAAAGAATACTATCCATGTGGTATTGCTTTCTTATTAAGAAGTGAAGCAACAATCGATTATATTTATAAATCACAAGATTCTCGTTGGCAGGTAGAGATAAAAAAGAACCACAATTATATTGTATCTAGGTCACGTGATATACAAACATATGATAATCTAATCATCTCAGGATTAAAACATATACAGCGTTGTCTGGATATCATTGCAATTAAAGGGTGGGGTATTTTAATTTTAGATCACCCAGAAATTGACCATATAGCCGTATTTCAGAGAAAAAAAGAAGCAATTCTCAAGTTCTTTTCTATTGCAACATTACCTGTTAAAATACACTTTTCTGCCGAAATTCGTGATAAACATGGTAACGTTAAACACCCGCCTAAAATTCCTGAGCCAGATTGGATATGGGCATTTCGTTATTATCGTTTATCCCAAGCTAGCCAAGATATTTTTGAAGCGTATAGAAATTTGTTTCTATCTTTTGAGTCCTTATTAAATCTCATACGACCCAAATCAACAAAAGAACATGAAAGGGAATGGTTAATTGCGGCACTTTCAGATATAGCAACTAGAATCAAAATAGCAGAGTACGTACCAGATAAAAGTAAAGAACCAATTAAGTCCTTTATAAAGATTCAATACACAAACATTCGATGTCGTTTGTTCCATGCTAAGCAACCTGATGCATTACTACCACATGAAGAACTAAATCCAATAGATGTAATGATTGCATATGAAGCTTTACTGAAATTATGGCATGATATAGCAAAGGCATATTTACAGGTTACTCGCGGAGATGGGGTTGTAACATATCAGGGATTCAAATGGTGGATGGACAAGTTATCCAGTCATACCTTATCATTTCATTTTACTGAAGATGATTCCCTACCAAAAAAAGAAGATACCCACATCAGCCCACGAGGATTAAATACATATAAAATCGAGCAACTCAAGTATTTACATGAAACAAATCCAGGTATAGTATCATGGCAAGGAGAGACAAATCTACTTGATATTCATAAAGGTCTATCTATTCATAGAGTATGTTCAATGATCGATACAACTTTACTTGATATATATTATATTAAAAACGGACTTTCCCCATCAGGGGTAGATATTTTTGAAATATATCACAGTATGAGACTCTTGAATATAAATCAACCTAAAACAACTTTTTAGTATTTGAATATATACTAGAGTAAGGGGAGGGGAATTTTATATGGGCTGAGCTGAAGATGGCGCGAGGGCGGCCGGGTGGGAATAGATAACTAACGAGGGGGGATAAGGGGAGGCTTAATACCCCTCACCTTAATCCTCTCCCACAAGGGGAGAGGAAAATGTGGATTATAAAATATAGGGGAAAAGGGGTTGGGTAAAAACTCAGGTATAAGCCGTGGATGAAACGAGGGCGGTCTGGGTGGGAAAAGATATAAACCGAGGGGGGGGCGGTAAAAAACTTGGAAAAATCCAATATTTGCATTAACTATAGCCCGTTTTTCGTATATAATGGGGACAGAGGGGTAAAAAATATGGTAGACGGCAACGGACACAAAACTGGCTTCGAGATGGATACACAATCAGATGAAAGCTGCGAAGGCTGCGAGGTGCCCGTAACAACCACCTGCCAGAGTTGCGGCATGCCGATGATGAGCCGCGAACACCACGGCGGGGGCGATGAGGAAAAAACGTACTGCGTCCAGTGCTGCCATCCGGACGGCAGACTTAAAAGCTATGAGGAAGTCCTGGAGGGAATGACGGGACTGATGATGGAAAATCGCGGTCTGGACAGGGCCGCTGCTGAGGCAGCCGCCAGGGAATACCTGGCAACGATGCCGGCATGGGGCAGCCGCTGACACAGAAAGGTGCACCATGAGTATGGATATGTTTGATAAACAGGAAAAACAGGATGATTCGCAGCGGATGCAGCACGCGCCGCTGGCCACCCGAATGAGGCCCAACGACCTGAGCGTCTTCGTGGGGCAGGAGCACATCATCGGCAAAGGACGGGTGCTCAGGAGAGCCATCGAAGCCGACCGCATACCCTCGATGATTTTCTGGGGTCCGCCGGGTTGCGGCAAGACCACGCTAGCCTTCATTATCGCCGCCAGCACCGGGGCATTCTTCGCTCCGGTCAGCGCCGTCAGCGCCAACGTAACCGACCTGCGAAAGATAGTAGAGCAGTCCAAGGAACGCCGCAAGGTACAGTCGCAGAAAACTATCCTCTTCATCGACGAGATACACCGCTTCAGCAAGAACCAGCAGGACGCCGTTTTGCCCTATGTCGAGGACGGTACCGTCATATTAATCGGCGCCACCACGGAAAATCCCTCGTTCGAGGTAACCTCGCCGCTCCTTTCGCGAAGTCGCGTCCTCCCGCTCAAACCCCTCAAAGAAGAAGAAATCCAGATACTCATCATGCGGGCACTCAAGGACAAGTTCCTGGGAATCGGGGAACTAAACGCCGAACTGACTACCGAGGCTATAAACCACCTTATCGGCATGTCCAATAAAGACGCCCGTATTGCCCTCAACACCCTGGAGATAGCCGCCCAGAGCACGACGCCGGACGCCGAAGGCCACCGCCGCATTACCCTGGATATTATCGAAGACACGTTCCAGAAGCGGGCGGTTATTTACGATAAAAAAGGGGAGCAGCACTACGACCTCATCTCGGCGCTGCACAAATCGATGCGTGATTCCGACCCTGATGCCTCGATTTACTGGCTGGCCATGATGCTGGACGGCGGAGAAGACCCGCTGTACATCGCCCGGCGACTGGTACGGTTCGCCTCGGAGGACGTCGGGATGGCGGACCCGCAGGCGCTGGTGGTAGCCATGGCGGCCCAGCAGGCGGTGCACTTCATCGGTATGCCGGAGGGTAACCTGGCACTGGCCGAGGCAGCGGTATACCTGGCAACCGCCCCCAAGAGCAACTCCCTGTACGCGGCATATACGATGGTGCAGGAAGAGATAAAAAAGGGAGCCAGCGAAGCGGTGCCCATGCACCTGCGTAATCCGGTCACCCCGCTGATGAAAGAAATGGGCTACGGCAAGGACTATAAATACGCCCACGACTACCCGGACCACATTGTGGAACAGCAGCACCTGCCCGATGCGTTAAAAGGGAAGCAGTTTTACACACCGGGCAACCTGGGTTACGAGGGACAGGTACGCGACCGGCTGAAAGCCTGGTGGCAGAAAAAGAGTCAGTCGAAAGAAACGGAAGGCCCGGCGGAGTCCGAACCGGAGAAATAAAACAACATTGATGCTTTCGAGCCTGCCGTTTCTTGACAATTGAATTACGTTTCCACTAGAATTTTTATGAATTGATAATCAGTTTCCGGGAAAAAGAAGCATGATTTTGCCCGTTAGCCGCATACGGGCCCTCTTATCCGACAGGCTGACCTCTATACTATTCTCTTCGACCGAACAATGTATTCCCTATTTTAACCATCAAATCACTATATCACGGCTCCAAGGACTATCCGTACTGGTGTGCCTTGAAAACGGTGTGTTTACAGGTACCAACAAAAGGAGGAATCATGGCTAGACTGCCTTTTTTACCGAGGGAACAAAAATTCTTCGACCTGTTTGAGGAAAGTGCGAAGAACATCATCAAAGGAGCCCAGGCATTGAAAGACATGATTGATTCCTGGGAATTCATTGACAGCCGGGTGGCGGAGATAACCGAACTGGAGCACGAGGGCGACTCGATAACTCATCAGGTGATATCGCTGCTGCACCGTACCTTCGTGACGCCCTTCGATAGAGAGGATATCGCCCTGCTGGCGCATACGATGGATGATATCATTGATTTCATCCATGCCGCGGCCGATGCCATGTTTATCTATAAAATATCCACCCCTACCGAGAGAGCCAAGGAACTGGCCGATATCATCCTCCAGGGAGCTATCGAGGTCGAGAAGGCCGTCCACGGTTTGCGGCGTAAGTCCGAGTTCAAGAATATCCTCGATCGGTGCGTAGAAATAAACCGCTTGGAGAACATGGCGGACCGCGTTTACCGCGCAGCTATCGGCGAGTTATTCGAAAATACCGAAGATATAACCGAGATAATCAAATGGCGTGAAATCTACGAACACCTGGAGAGCGCCACGGACAGGTGCGAGGATGTAGCCGACGTCCTGGAAGGGGTAGCCGTCAAGCATGCTTGATTCGTCTTCTTCGCTTCTCATCCTGATTGTCATTCTCGCTATTGGTTTCGGCGTAGTTAATGGATTCAACGATGCGGCTAATGCTATTGCCCCGGCTATAGGCGCTCGCTCTCTTTCTCCACGAAATGCCATTATAATAGCCACTATCGCCAATATGGCCGGTGCCTGCACCGGCTTGGCGGTTGCCCACACTATTGGCAAAGGGATCATAACTGAAGAGGTTCTCTCACAGTTTCAATATGTGCCGGTTATTGCCGCTTTACTCTCCATTATTATCTGGGGTACCCTGGCCACCTATATGGGTCTGCCGATAAGCCTACACCACGGGTTCATTGCCGGGCTGGCTGCCGCCGGTATCGCCCTGGCTGGCGTTCATGCCGTGGTATGGAGCGTCATGGTGCAGATTCTGACGGCGGTAATCGTAGCTCCTACTCTTGGCTTTGCCGGTGGTTTCGTGGTTATGGTCCTGCTGTACTGGATTTTCCGGCGTTCCGCCCCGGACAAGATGCGGAGGAATTTCAGCGCGGCGCAATATTTAACCACGGCTTTCATGGCTTACAGCCACGGTAAGAATGACGGCCAGATGCCAATAGGCGTTATTGCCATGGCGATGGTGATCTATTACAGCGATACCAGTCTGTGGGACAGGCTTTCTATTTTATCCGGGGAAACATGGTGGATGATATTCGTACCGGCGCTGGCTATTAGTACCGGTACTGCTATGGGAGGCTGGCGGGTAATCAAGACGATGGGTATGAGAGTTACCAAACTCAGACCGGTACAGGGTTTTGCCACCCAGGCTGCTGCCGCCACCGTTATCGAGGTGGCGTCATTTTTCGGTATACCGGTAAGCACCACCCATCTTATCAGCGCTTCTACTATGGGGGTGGGGTCTACAGAGCGGTTCTCGGCGGTGCGGTGGGGGATAGCGGGCAACATCGTAGCGGCGTGGATACTTACATTTCCTGTCTGCGGTATACTCGGTTATCTGTTTTCCTGGCTGCTGCACACGGTATTCTGAGGGTTTCTACAGAGAAATTTCCCGTGATTCAACCCGGCATTTCTCCGCATTGATAATGGCGATAATATCGGCGACAGCCCGGTCAACTTCTCCCAGATGGTTTACCACCACATAGTCGAACATGTGCAGCTTCTGTAGCTCTTCGGAGGCGGTTTTCAAACGCAGTTCCAGGTCAGCGGATGATTCCGTGCGGCGTCGCCGGAGGCGTTTCTCCAGTTCTTCCATGTAGGGGGTTATCAGGAAGATAAACACCGCCCGGGGCATGATTTTCTTGATGGTGGCAGCGCCCTGAACATCAATCTTGACGATAACGTCTTTGCCGTCTTCCAGCGCCTGGCGGACCGGCTCACGGGGAATACCGTAAAGGTTGCCGTAGACGTTTGCCCATTCCAGCAACTGTTTGGTATCGATCATTTCCTGGAACCTGACCGGGGAAACGAAGTGGTAGTCAATGCCGTCCTTCTCACCGGCGCGGCGGGACCGGGTGGTGGCGGAGACGCTTATCTCCAGGGGGAGGTTAGACTGTCTGATACCGGCTAAAACCGTGTCCTTGCCGACCCCGGAGAGGCCGGAGAGGACAATTAACAGCGGTTTTGATACCGGTACGAGCGGGGAATGGCTCTCACGGTTCATCATCAGTTACACTGTGCCCTGACCTGCCCGGCGTACCCGTCCGGTCTGTCTTGAGGCGGGCGGCAATGGTTTCCGGGGCGAGGGCGGCCAGAATGATATGCCCGCTATCGGTGAAAATTACCGACTTGGTTCTGCGCCCGCTGGTCATATCAATCAACTTGCCGTTGTTTTTACCTTCGTGAATGATACGCTTGGTAGGGGCGGAATTCGGTGACGCTATGGCGATGGTACGACTCACGGCCAGGACGTTGCCAAAGCCAATATGAACCAGTTCGATACTCATACACTCACCTCGTAATATTTCGCGGGTACGTTATGCTAACTCCGCTCGAATTTAGAATCCCCCTTCACTTCACAGCAGGTCAGACTCCAGGAAGTCTTCCGCAGCCTTACAGTATATAGTTATATTCTTAAACAGGATAAAAAGTAAAATATATACTGAAAATCGAGAAAATCCTCCCATAACCTATCACTTGTATTATCGGCTTGTCAAGGGC
>CAYVPT010000049.1:0-11133 GCA_964453865.1 uncultured Dehalococcoidaceae bacterium | reverse complement strand
GCAGCGAGGAAGCCACCAAGTGGTATATCGAGCAGGTGCTGGCCGCCGGCTGCGGCTTCGTCAACTGCATCCCCGTCTTCATCGCCAAGGAGAAATACTGGCAGAAACGCTTTGCTGATAAAGGCCTGCCCATCATCGGCGACGATATCAAGTCGCAGGTCGGCGCCACCATTACCCACCGCCTCCTCACCCGCCTTTTCCGGGACCGGGGCGTCAAGCTGGAGCATACCTACCAGCTCAACTTCGGCGGCAATACCGATTTTCTGAATATGCTGGAACGGGAAAGGCTGGAGTCCAAGAAAATCTCCAAGACCAACGCCGTTACCTCCCAGCTGGACTACACGTTGGACCCCGATGACGTACACGTCGGCCCGAGTGATTACGTACCCTGGCTCAAAGACCGCAAGTACTGCCATATCAAGATGGAGGGCCGCACCTTCGGCGATGTCCCGCTGACCATCGATATGAAGATGGAGGTCTGGGACAGTCCCAACTCGGCCGGAGTCGTTATCGACGCTCTGCGGTGCAGCAAGCTGGCGCTGGATAACGGACTCAAAGGCGAGCTTACAGCGCCCTCCGCCTACTTTATGAAGTCGCCGCCGATACAATACACCGACGACGAGGCCCGCAAGATGGTGGAAGATTTTATAAAAGCCACCGCCCGTCCCGAGGCAGTCATGAAAAAAACGCAAAAGCAGGAGGCTGCTAAATAGCCGCCCATGAAAATAGCGCTGGTTTCACCTTATGACTTCGCCTATCCCGGCGGGGTAGTCAGCCACATCTCATGCTTGGATAAGCAGTTCACCCGCCTGGGCCATGAAGTTAAGATAATCGCCCCGGCCTCCAAGGCCGTCTATACGATGGGCGACCGTTTTATCCACATCGGCACACCACGCTCCATCCCGGTCAGCGGCTCCGTAGCCCGTATTACCGTGTCTGTGCGGCTGGAGACCCAGATAAAAGAGGTCTTCGAGCGCGAGAAATTTGATATTTGCCACCTCCACGAACCCCTGATGCCCACGCTGTGCACTACTGTTCTTCGATTAAAACGTACGCCGATGGTCGGCACGTTTCACGCCTCCGGCGGCAGACCCTGGTACACCATGTTCTCACCTATCATGAAGTGGTACCTTGACCGCTGGTTCCGCAAGCTGGATGGCCGTATCGCCGTTTCCCCGGTGGCGCAGCAATACATCAGCACCTATTTCCCCGCCGACTATACCATCATACCTAATGGCATCGATACGCATCACTTTAATAATAACGTCGCGCCGTTTGATAATTTTATGGATGGTAAACTAAATATCCTTTTTGTCGGTCGTATGGAAAAAAGGAAGGGCTTTGACTACCTCTGGAAGGCATACCGGCTGGTCAAGCAGGAAATACCGGATTGCCGCCTTATAGCCGTGGGGCCGGGTGACCGACTGCGTAATAAATATAAGAAACGCATTAGCCGCGCCGGTCTGACCGATGTCGTTTTTGTCGGTTACGCCGCTTACGCTGACCTCCCCAGGTACTATAAAACGGCTGATATCGTCTGTTTTCCCAATACGGGCTGGGAGAGTTTCGGCGTCGTCCTGCTCGAGGCAATGTCCATTGGCAAGCCGATTATCGCCTCGGCCATCGATGGTTTTAATTGCGTCCTCGATGATGGTGTCGAGGGAATCGCCGTCCCGCCCCGGGATATCGATAAACTCGCCGAGGCCCTTTTCAAGCTTATTAAAGACGAGCAGCTCCGCCAGCAGATGGGCGCCAGTGGTAAACCGAAGGCGCGCCAATATGACTGGTCTGTCATCGCCCAGAAGGTGCTGGGCGTCTATACGGAAGTACTGAACGGGACACACCCCGGGACGGTACCGGGAGCTTCCTCTGATGCGACTTCAGCCAAGCCGTAAGCCATGTCAAAACTGGAAAAGACCCGCAGAAGCATTTCTAACTCTATCGCGCCGCCCATCGCCAGGTTTCTGGCAAAGACCCCGCTTACACCGAATGTCCTGACATGGTTCGGGTTCCTGGTAAACGTCGGCGCCGCTGTGCTTATCGTTACCGGACATCTTCTGGCTGCCGGAATCGTTGTCCTGATAGCGGGTCTGTTCGATATGCTTGATGGCGCCCTGGCGCGTCTTACCGACCGGGTTTCCCGCTTCGGTGCCATTCTCGATTCCACCCTCGACCGCCTTTCCGAGGCTGTTGTGCTGCTGGGTCTGCTGGTTTTGTACGTCCAGGAACAGCACGTCGCCGGGTCTCTAATCATCGGCGTAACGCTGCTTTTCTCTCTCATGGTAAGTTATATCCGTGCCAGGATTGAGGGGATGGGCATCGAGTGTAAGGCGGGTTTTTTTACCCGGCCGGAGAGGGTTATTGTGCTGGCGCTGGGTTTACTGCTGAGCCAGTTTGACCATGCCCTGCTTACCGCCCTGGTGATTATAGCTTTCTTCAGCTTTATCACTGTTATTGAAAGGGTTCTTTACGCCTGGCGTCAGACAAGGACCTGAGACAAGGAAAATCCTCTTTTTACGGTGACTGAATAGTTATAGACAATCTATGCCCCTGGTGGTAGAATGTATGGGTTTTACGCAAGGAGGTTAATATGCCGGTTGTAGCTGTTATCGGAGCTCAGTGGGGAGATGAGGGCAAAGGTAAAATGGTTGACATGCTGGCGGAGAAAGCCAGGTATGTGGTGCGTTTCTCCGGGGGTGATAATGCCGGCCATACCGTCGTCAATCCCCACGGAGAGTTCAAGCTCCGTCTTACGCCGTCCGGCATTTTTTATCCCGATACTACCTCTGTCATCGGCAACGGCGTCGTCGTCAATCCCGCCGTGCTGAATAAGGAAGTTGACGAGTTAAACTCCCGCGGCATCGATACTTCCCGCCTGCGCATCAGCGATAGAGCCCACCTGATTATGCCCTATCATATCATTCTGGAGGGACTGGAAGAGGAAGCTCTCGGCAGCAAAGCTATCGGCACCACCCGTAAGGGTATCGGACCTGCCTTCGCCGATAAAGTTGCCAGGAACGGCATTCGTACCTGCGACCTCCTTGATATGGACGTCTTCCGCGCCAGACTCGCCCTGGTACTCGAGCAGAAGAATAAAATATTGACCAAGGTGTACGGCCGGGAACCCTTATTGTTGGAGGACATCTACCGCGAGTACTCCACCTATGCCGACCGTTGGGCGCCCTATATCTGCGATGTGACCGCTCTACTGGCGGAGGCAATTGAGCGGGACGACCCCATCCTCCTCGAAGGTGCTCAGGGGATGCTGCTGGACCCGGATTTCGGCACCTATCCGTTCACCACATCATCGTCCCCGATGTCCAGCGGGGCTTGCCTGGGAGCGGGCATCGGACCCGGTGTGCTCCGCCAGGTAATCGGCATTTTCAAGTCCTACCAGACCCGCGTTGGTGCCGGCCCGATGCCCACCGAGTTGAAGGACGAGATGGGTGATACCATCCGGGAGATGGCTCATGAATACGGCACTGTCAGCGGCCGTCCCCGTCGCTGTGGTTGGTTCGACGCAGTGGCGGCGAAGCTGAGTATCCGGGTCAATGGCTTTACCAGCGCCGCAGTTACCCGACTCGATGTACTGGATAAGCTGCCTCGCCTGAAGATATGCACCGGCTATAAAATTAACGGGGATATCATTAATGATTTCCCGGCCAGCGTGTCGGTTCTGGAAAAATGCCAGCCCGTCTATGAAGACGTGCCGGGATGGGAAAAACCTACCGACAAATGCCGGGTATTCAGCGAGCTGCCGGTCAAGGCCCAGAAGTACATAAGAAAGCTTGAAAGCCTGCTGGGACTTCCCGTAAACCTGATATCCGTCGGTCAGAGACGGGAACAAACCATCGTCAGGAAGTCGGTGTTTTAGATTTTACTGAATACCGTATCCCCCGCTGACCGGATCTTTGAAAATCAGCATCTCGGGTGCGTGGTAGGTTAGCGTACTGAAAGCCGCCGTCATCAGGACCAGCAGGGCTATCCCCACCCCGTTCGTCCACTTTGGCAGGGGATTAATTTTGAGTATTTTATAGCCTGTCAGCTGACCGATGACAACCGCCACGACGAATATTGTCAGGTCGATTGCCAGCATATCCTCCATGAAAGCCGTATAGGCATAGAAAAGGACGGTAATGGATACCGGTATCAGCAAAATACCGATGGCTTTAGCAGAAAAGAAGTTACTGCTGGATTTCCTTATATAGAAGCATTCCACGCAAAAGTATATCAGCGCCGGCCAGAATCCAAGTTTCAGGTGCTCCCAGGTGCTTTCGTTCACGGCGGCGATAACCGCCAGAGGATGCCATTCGCCGGATAGCTCGAAAACGAAATGCATTGCCCCTCCCACAATGACTATAAATGTGATGCCGATCAGTTCCCATTTAAGAATTGATCTATTCACCGGGCTTCCGCTTCAGTAAACGTAAAAAAGTAATTCATATCCCGCAAGTTATCAAGCTTTATTCCTTTTTCCTGAACCTGAATAAAACGTTTTTATTGGTTATTCTCATTCCGTCGGTTTTATTTATAATTGATTCCAGATAAGCCCTGAAATCAACATAATTACTTTCCAGTATCTTCAATTGCTCGGGGGAGTAGCATGATGCCAGGTACAGAATTAAAGGCTCGACGCTCTTGATAATAATATCATTCTGAAAGATATGCTTTTCTTCGACGAGAAACTGACGCGATAACACGTCCTCTGCGTTCTCCAGGTTAAAGCTGCGGATAGTCTGGATGGTATCGAATTCCAGCCGCTTGTCAAACTCAATCACTACATTTATGAGTTCTTGTTGGTTCGTGGTACTTAACGTGGAAGCGTATCCGGAGCCGTCGTCCGCTAATAACCTCTTAATTTCTGAAAAAACTTTTCCTGTATCCTGGACATGGTAAAGCATATGATTGGCAATAACCATCTGGAAAGAACCGTTTTCAAATGGGATGTTACAGGCGTCCGCCACTTTAAAATCGAATTGGTGTGAGTGTTCGCGCAACGCCTGTTGCGCTGCATTGGCCATCCCCTCGGAATTATCCGATAGAACTATATGTATATCACCGTGTAATTTATGGATATTATCTTTCCATAAAATACCATTGCCGCAACCCAGATCCAGGACACTATTTACGGTTTTAAAGTCCAGCCTGTCAAATACCCATTCACGCCAGTTGAGCTTTTTCTCACAATGATCGTATATCTGTATACGGGCGCTTAGTCTGTAATCATTTGAGTACTGGTCATCGGAAAATTTGCGTATTTTTTCCAGGGTTGTGTCCATCTTTTACCCATCCAATTTAGCTACTTCAGCTTGCCCGCTTTCTCCAGCGACTTCATTATATCGGCGTTGGACCGGGGGTCGTCGCCCTGGTAAAAGCCCGGTGAGGGATAGCCCAGTTCTATCTTGATAGTATTTTCCTGTTCAAGAAGGGAAGGGACCCAGATAGTCACTCCGTCGAAAGACTGTGAGGAGTACGGCGCCCAGAACGCCCCCCAATATATCGGTGCTTTATCCAGGCAGACAATGAAAGACTTCCCGGATGTCGGCACCTGTAGTCCCATCACGCGCTCGTAGGCACTGGTGTTCAGTTCTATTTCGTGCGTATCTCTGGTATAGGAGATGATATCGTCAATTGAAATAACCGGTTCATCGGCAATATCAACGTGGCTGAGTTTCGGCATTTCGGAGATGGGTATATTGTCCCTGGTCAGGTAAATGGAAAATCCTTCCGGTGAGGAACACCCGCTGATAGCCGGCGGTATTATCAGCATTAGAAGTATCAACGTTGAAACGAATGCCTTCTTCATATCATTAACTATTCCCCTTATCCCTCCACCCCATCGGTGATATCTTTTCCCACCCTGGCCGCCCTCGGACCATCCACGGCTTATCCCAGAGTTTTCTTCCCCCACCCACAGGGCGTTTAAGAGGGGCGAAGTCCCTCTTCTAAAATAGTCCCCCTCTCCTGCGGAACGCCTTGTCAGGAGAGGGGGACAAAGGGGGTGAGGTGTAAAATCCCCCTACGCTGTAATATCAAACTTATAGTTCTTTAATACGGCGTCTATCCTGACGGCTTCGGCTTTATTGACCTCCACCAGCGGCAGACGGGGTTTGCCCACGTTGAGTCCGAGTTTATTCAGGGCATATTTTACCGGTGCCGGATTCGGCGCGCTGAACATGGCGTTTACCAGCGGTACCAGCTTGCGGTGGATAGCCGCGGCCTCCTGTACCTTATCGGCGAGAATCAGGTCGGCCATTTTCTTATATTGCTTGCCCATCAGATGAGTCGTTACCCCGATGACGCCGTAGCCGCCCAGCGCCATGAAGGCGAACGTATCGTTGTCGTTGCCGCTCCAGATATAGAATCCTTCTCTCGCATTGCTGATGGTCTGGGCTACCAGGTCCATCTTGCCGCTGGCTTCCTTGACACCGACGATGTTTTTAAATTCACTCAATCTTGCCATGGTCTCCCAGGACATTTCGACGACTACCCGTCCGGGTATGTTGTACATGATAATCGGCAGGCTGGTGCACTCGGAGACAGCTTTAAAATGCTGATAAATACCTTCCTGGTTGGGCTTGTTGTAATAAGGGACCACGGAAAGGCAGGCGTCCACACCTATTTTTTCGGCCTTTTCTGTGGCTTCAACCGCTTCCTTGGTGCTGTTGCTGCCGGTGTAAGCTACCAGTGTGGGTTCATCTCCCACCGCTGATTTTACCTCGGTGAAGATGCGCATCTCTTCGTCCCAGCTCAGCGTCGGTGCTTCGCCGGTCGTGGCCGCCAGCACCAGCCCGTCATTCCCGGAATTCAGCAGGGCTTTAGCCAGTTTTTTAGCCTGTTCGTAATCAACTTCCATGTCGTCTTTGAACGGGGTTACCATGGCGGTTAGCATTCTTCCCAGCCTCTTCATTTTTCGTGACCTCCTTCCGGTTTTAACCAGTCTCTCTTTATCATTTCCTCGGCAATCTGGATGGTGTTAAGCGCCGCCCCCTTGCGCAGGTTATCGGCGACAATCCACATCGCCAGCCCGTTATCGTAAGAGGCATCCTTCCTGATACGCCCCACGAATACCTCGTCGGTGCCGGCCGCATTCCATGGCTGTGGGTACAGGCTGATAGAGGTATCATCCAGCACTCTCACTCCCGGCGCCCGCGAGAGAATCTGCTGCGCCTCCTCGACGTCCATCGGTCGGGTGAATTCCGCGTGGACCGCCACGCCGTGCCCCACCAGCACCGGCACGCGTACACAGGTCGCCGATACCTTCGTATTCGCGGCGTGCATTATCTTCTGGGTCTCTTCCAGCATTTTCCACTCTTCCTTGCTGTAGCCGTTGTCCAGAAAAACATCTATCTCCGGTATAACGTTGAAAGCTATCTGGTGCGGGAACACGTGGGGTATGGTTGCCTCTCCATCCAGTACCTGCCTGGACTGGGTCTTTAATTCTTCCAGAGACGCCGTGCCGCCTTCCCCGGATACGGACTGATAGGTATCCGCGATGACGCGCTTGATGGGATTGACCCTGTGTAATGGGTACAACGCCACCACCATCTGGATGGTCGAGCAGTTGGGATTGGCGATAATCCCCTTGTGCCACCGTATGTCTTCGGCATTGACCTCAGGTACCACCAGCGGTACGTCTTTGTCCATCCGGAAAGCGGAGCTGTTGTCGATGACCACCGTCCCGGCTCTGGCGGCTATCGGTGAAAAGTGGCGGCTCTGCTCCGCGCCTGCCGAAAACAGGGCGATATCGATACCTTCGAAGGAACCGGGAGTGGTTTCCTCGACCTCTATTTCTCGGTTGCCGACCGGCAGCTTTTTACCCGCCGAACGGTCCGAGGCCATGAGACGTAGCGAAGCCATGGGGAAGTGCCGCTGCAGTAATATCTTGATGAACTCCTGCCCCACCAGGCCCGTAGCCCCGACGATTGCTACGTGATAGTCCTTCACTTTCCGCCTCACAAACCCAGTAGTTTGTCCAGTCCGTAGATGAATCCCTGGCGTTTTACCGCTTCTTTAACGGCGAGTATGACGCCGGGCATGAAGCATTCCCGGTTGATGGAATCATGCCGGATGGTCAGTGTCTGCCCTGCCGCCCCGAAGATTACTTCCTGGTGCGCCAGCAGGCCGGGCAGGCGTACACTGTGTATATTGATACTCTCGGTTGGCTTCCCCCGGCTCGCCGAGTCTTCTCCCGCTACCGCCGGAGGCAGGAATGGCTTGCCCCTGGCCTCGGCCATTTCCCGGGCGGTCAGTCGGGAAGTACCCGAAGGCGCGTCCAGCTTGCGGTCGTGGTGCAACTCGACTATTTCCGCGTGGTCCAGGTATTTGCCGGCGATTTTAGCTAGGTGAATCATAAGGATGGCGCCCAGGGAGAAGTTCGGCGCCGCCACGATGCCGATTTTCCTCGATTCAGCCAGCTGTTCTATCTCTTTGAGTTCATCGGCGGAAAATCCGGTTGTCCCGATGACGATATTAACGTCGCTTTCCGCGGTGGTGCGTACCGCCGGCATCGAAGCCTTGGCAATCGTAAAATCCACCACCACGTCCGGCTGGCAGGTCTTTAGCATGTCGCCGAGATTATCGGAAAATGGCACCGTTGCGCCGTCCGGCAGCGTTAACTGTTTCGCTGATACCTTCAGGTCGACGGCTCCCACTATCTTCATTCCCGGCTCCTGCCCCACCGCTCTAACAACCTCCTGCCCCACTCTGCCGGCTGCTCCATGGACTAATACCTTGATTTGTTCCATAGCTGAACACCTCAAAATAAAATTGGGGGGGGATTTAGCGTTTATAGGGAGGTCTTGAAGGTCCCTGGTTTGACCTTGGCGTTTGGTTACCGCCGGAATAGCGCGGCTTGTTGCCCCGGTAGTTGGATGAGCCGCCGGAGCTGCTCTTCTTAAACGGATAGTCTGCAGATGGTTTATCTTCTCCCGCAACGTCAGAACCTTGAGATTCTTTCTCGAAGAGTGCCCGGCGCGAAAGGTTTACCCTGCCCAGGTTATCGATGTTGATGACCTTGACGGTGATTTCGTCGCCGATTTTCACCTCGTCCTCGACCCGGTTGACACGGTAATCGGCCAGTTCGCTGATGTGTACCAGACCGTCTTTACCGGGGAGTATCTCCACCATGGCGCCGAAGTCCAGTATGCGGCTTACCTTGCCGGTGAAAATATCGCCGACCTGTGCCTCGCGGGTGAGACCCTCGATGATGGCGATGGCTTTCTGGGTAGCTTCCATGTCCGGCGAGCCGATGACCACCGTGCCATCGTCGCTGACGTCGATGGTCGTCTTGGTATCTTCGATGATAGACCGGATGGTCTTGCCGCCGGTGCCGATAACCGCCCCGATTTTACCCGGGTCTATCTTCATCTTGGTCATCCTCGGCGCATAGCGGCTGACATCGGGCCGGCTGGAATCGATTACCGCGTTCATCTTGTCCAGGATGAATAACCGGCCTTCGTGCGCCTGGGTAATCGTCTTTTCCACTATTTCCAGGCTGATGCCCTTGAGCTTGGTATCCATCTGTATGGCCGTAATGCCGTCCCTGGTTCCGGCCACCTTGAAGTCCATGTCGCCATTGTAGTCTTCCTGCCCTTCCAGGTCGGTCAGGACGACGAATTTGCCGTCATTATCGGTGATGAGCCCCATAGCGATGCCGGCTACGGCTTTCTTGACCGGTATCCCCGCGTCCATTAGCGATAGACTGCCGGCGCAGACACTGGCCATCGAGGTACTCCCGTTGGAGCTTAGGACCTCCGAGACCAGGCGTATGGCGTAGGGGAAATCCTCTTCGCTGGGCAGCATCGGCAGCAGGGCCCGCTCGGCCAGGGCGCCGTGACCTGTCTCGCGGCGGCTGGTAGAGCCGACACGCCTCACCTCGCCGGTGGAAAAGCCGGGGAAGTTATAGTGGTGCATGAAACGCTTGCTGTCCTCGATGCCCAGGCCGTCCAGCATCTGCTCTTTGCGGGTGGAACCCAGGGTGGTGATGGTAAGTACCTGGGTATATCCCCGGGAGAAAAGCCCGGAGCCGTGAGTCCGCGGCAGCAGTCCTACCTCGCAGTTGATGGGGCGAATCTCGGTGATGCCGCGTCCGCCGATACGCTGCCCCTTCTCGAGCACTGCGGTACGTATCTCGTTCTTGAGCTGGGTATTGATGGCTGCCAGGATTTCCTTCTCGGTATAGGTCTCGCTCATCTGCTGGCTGACTTCCTCAATGAGGGCGTTGAACACCTGCTCGCGTTTTTCTTTATCAGACTCCTCCAGGGCCTGCGACAGCTTGTCTTCGATAATCTTGGATATCGCCGCCACCGCTTCTGTGTTGATTTCATCTTCGGGAACAGGCAGTTTGGGTTTACCCGCCGCCTGCTGGAGTTGTTCCTGGATCTGTATTACGGTCTGGTTTGCTTCGTGGGCGAATTTAACCGCCTGGAGAACGATATCCTCGGAAACCTCCTTGGCTCCCGCCTCTACCATGATTACCTTGTCCCGGGTGCTGACGACGACGAGGTCCAACTGGCTTTCTTCGAACTGGGCCATCTTCGGATTCAGCACCAGTTCGCCGTTAATATAGCCTACGTTGACGGCGCCCACTGGCCCGTCGAAGGGTATCTCGGACATCGCCAGGCACGCCGAAGCGCCGATGACCGACAGTATATCAGGGTCGTTTTCCAGGTCGGCGGACAGTACCGTGGTGATTATCTGGATATCGCTGTGCCAGTTCTTGGGCAGGAGCGGTCTTATCGGCCGGTCTGTCTGGCGGCAGGCCAAGATAGCCGCCTCACTGGGGCGTCCTTCCCTCCGGATAAAGCCCCCTGGTATCTTACCGGCGGCGTAGAGCCTCTCCTCGTAGTCGATGGTCAGGGGCAGGAAATCTATCCCCTCTCTCGGTTCATGGTTAAAACAAACGGTAACCAGGACGACGGTATCTCCGTAGCGTACGGTTGCCGAGGCATCGGCCTGCCGGGCAAGCTTGCCCGTCTCAATAGTAAGGTCGCGACCACCTAGGTCGCAGTGAAAAAATTGTGGTTCCAATGAAATACTCCCTCCGTCTTAAAGGCTTTACTTACGCAGCCCTAGCTTCTTGATAAGTTGATTATACCGCCCTACGTCCTCCCGGCTGAGATAAGCCAAAAG
>CAYVPT010000048.1:10081-11242 GCA_964453865.1 uncultured Dehalococcoidaceae bacterium | reverse complement strand
GCTCCTGTATTCGGCTCAGACCGGAGCATAAGGACCATGTCTGGAGCTATGATTTCATGATAGCCCTCCTGAGATAGTCAGCCACCGTGCTCCGGGAAACCCGGCAGCTTCGAGCGATCCCTCGCTCACTGATACCGCAGTTATACTTTAGACGAAGAACCTCTTTGATCTTGCGCATGGGTAATCTCCTGTGGCCCATAGAATCACCTCCGTCGTGATTCTATGGCATCGCGTTACCCAGCGCCTCTCCCAGGGTGGCCGGTTTGCTCCGTTAGGGTGGCCGATTTGCTCCGGAATATGCACTATAATGGCTTACCATTCACAAACTGCCTGACTCTTACCGGAGTGCGGTTTATGGAAAGAAAGGCAATTGAATATCAGACATTTCTCTTTGTAGCTCTGCTCTATGATGTTCAGAGATTACTGAAGCAGAGTGTATTACGCGGCATAGGTGGCGAAAGAGAAAATTCTCAAGCACTATCAGATTTCATCCCCTCACTTATTAAATCCTTCCCTCAAATCATTGATTCATCCTTAATACTATCTCTTTTTCAGGGTCTTGATGAATCTCCACACTCTGTCGGCGGGCCCGGACCCGGGCATGTGTATGACAGTCATCTTCGGCCCCTGTCTTATCTGATAGACAAAGCGGATACCCTGTCTTCCTCTGAAGGTAATTCTGGCGGTAGAGAGCATGAGGCTGGCAATCTTACCCCACTTGCCTCAGTGCTGGAACGTGTTAATCGTGTTGGATATGAGGAGAGACTACAAGGACAGCATCGTGCCGCACCCCTTGGGCTTCCTGCTGATATAGAAAAGATGTTCCCTGTCGAGTTCACACAATATGAGCGGGAGGAACTCAGGAGTCACCTGACAGTTATGCAGATGACCTGCGCTGTTTACTTGACACCAAAATGGCTGACAGCCTTGATAAAAACCAGTTTGACTGTGTAGTTTCTCACCTTCTTGGTATCCTGTATAAATATAGTTGGTGTCTTGCTAGTGATGGCCAGAGCTATCCTGATGTTTCGATCTATGACCGTCTCCGGACAAGGACTGCGATTGCATCCTGCCTTTATCTCTATCACTCTGAAAAGGAAACATTCAGCGAAGATGAACTGAGGAAGAAAGGCATTGACCAGTTCTTTCTAGCTGCAGGCG
>CAYVPT010000048.1:0-10066 GCA_964453865.1 uncultured Dehalococcoidaceae bacterium | reverse complement strand
TTGCCTCGATAGGGGTGGGGGGAGGAGTCGCTAGGCGTCTCAGGGCACGCTCTCTATTTGTCCAGCTATGCTGTGAAGTTTCCTCCCACCTCATCCTGCATAAGCTAAATCTGCCTGTTGGTATCCATACAATAATGAATTCGGGCAGTCGTTTCTACCTTCTCCTGCCAAACACGAACCGCACCCGTGAGGTTGTAGATGAAGTCCAGCACACCACATCTGAATGGTTTAGCAAGGAACTCAACGGGGAACTGGCATTGAACCTGTCAATAGTGCGTTTCGGTGAAGATGACTTTAGAGTGGGGAGTAATGGAACTATTGGCTTTGGTAATGTGCTGAGAGAAGTCAACGAGGCTCTGAATCTGCGGAAACAAAGAAGGTTTTCAGATGTATTGCGTATTTCAAGCGGCTGGATTGAGAGCGCTTTTATTCTGAATACAAGCTATCAAGGCAAAGACACCTGCGATTCCTGCCATAAATTCCCCGAAGATATTGACGGGCTATGTGTGCACTGCAATCTCGATAAAAGAATGGGTGCTAGATTACCGAATACGAGATTCATATGCCGATAACTTCGTGATACTATGCAAGACGCGAGAGAAAGCAGAGTCGGCAATGCAATTAACAGAAACCGTTTTAAAGCGGATGGAGCTTGAGTTAGACGAAGCTGATTTAGTCAGCTTTGAACATGGTTTTAAGTTTCTTGGAGTTATCTTCCTGCACAGCGACGCCCTTATTCCCTTCGGCAAAGAGAAGAAACCCAAACGGATAATCTACATGCCGCCCCGCTAAATCTAAAAGCCTACGAGGCCGGTTTATATCCAAGGCAAAATACCCGCAAGCAATTGGGATAACATTAGCTTGAAAAGTGCAATACCCAGCGGTACTCACCAGCGAGCCATTGGGGATGGTTACCGAACTCCTCTTCACATATTAGCGTTTATTTTGCGGCTAAAAGGTAGGATGTTATTGCGAATATGCTCTTGAGGGGGCTTCGCCCCCTCTCCGAAGACTACTCCCCCTTTGAGGGTGGAGAGAGTGTAGATGAGTGGTTAGTAATCTGATGCCGCGAGGGCGGCTTGGGTGGGAAAAGATAACAAAATAAAAGAGGCCGAAGTACGAAGCAAGCCTTACCAGGGCAATTGGCCAATTGCATCCGAAACCTGGCAGGAATCATTGTTAAGTATGGCTTTAAATAAACCCCCGTATTACTCTTTTCCCGCCTGTCTCTGGGCGACTATTTTCTGCGTGATGCTCGCCGGCACCTCTTCGTAGTGGTCGAACTCCATGACATAGGTTGCCCGTCCCTGCGTCATCGATTTCAGGTCGATAGCGTAGCGCTGTATTTCCGCCAGGGGCACCTGCGCTTCGACGGTGTTGAGGTCGCCCTGCGGGTTCATGCCCAGGACCCGGGCGCGTTTGGTATTAAGGTCGCCGATAATGTCTCCCGTAAGCTCGTTGGGAATGGTCACTTTGAGATTCATTATCGGTTCCAGGAGAATCGGGCGTCCCTCGGCTATTCCTTTTTTAAACGCCTGGGCCCCGGCTATTTTAAAACATATTTCCGAAGAATCTACCGGATGGAAGCTCCCGTCATAGAGCGTTGTCTTGACGCCGACGACCGGATAGCCGGCCAGCCCGCCTTCCTGGTAGGCATCAACAACGCCTTTTTCCACGGCCGGGATGTAGTTCTTGGGCACGGAACCGCCGACTACTCTATCGCCGAATTCGTTATCACCGCGTTCCGGTAAAGGCTCGAACTCAAGCAGGACGTGCCCGTACTGGCCATGACCGCCGGACTGTTTCCTGTGCTTGTATTCGCCATTGGATGGTGCGGTAATTGTCTCGCGGTAGGGCACCTTGGGTATTGACATCTCTACGTTTACCCCGAACTTGCGCTGCATTTTCTCGGCGGCAACCGCCAGGTGCGTATCACCCATACCGGAGAGGATGGTCTCGCCGGTGCCCATCTCGCGGTGTACACTCATGGTCGGGTCTTCTTCCGTCAGCCGGGATAGAGCCGTACCCATCTTGTCGATATCGGTCTTGGTCTTGGGATACACAGCCTCCCGGAAAACGGGCGCCGGGAAAGTGACAGGCTCCAGTTTGACCGGCTTGTCCTGGGTGCAGAGGGTATCCCCCGTGGCCGTAACATTAAGTTTAGATACGGCGCCGATATCACCCGCGGTGACCTGTGGCACCGGTTCCTGTGTCTTGCCGCGCATCAGAAACAATTGCCCGATGCGTTCGGTGGCTTCCTGGTTGGCATTGTATACCTGGGAGTTGCTGCTAATCACCCCGTTGTATACGCGAAAGTAAGTGAGTTTACCGACATAAGGGTCGGCGGTGGTCTTGAATATCAGTGCCGCCAGCGGGGCCGTTTCACTGGGTTCGGTATCATTGCCGCCGATAACTACCTTCTGCTCTTTGGGCAGGGGGAGGTAGGCGCAAATGGCATCCATCAACCGGTTGACTCCTGTGTTTTGCAGCGCCGAGCCGGCCAGTACCGGTATTATATTCCCGCTGACTACGGCCTTTCGCAGTGTTGCGGTCAATTCCTCCGGGCTGATTTCTTCCCCGCCCAGGTACTTCTCGATAAGGGCGTCATCCACTTCAGCGATGGCTTCCACGAGCTTTTCGCGGTAGGAATCGGCCTGGGCTTTCAGGGCAGCCGGAATTTCCGTCTCTTTAGCCTGGGCACCGGCACCGGTATAGGCCTTCATGGAGAGCAGGTCGATAATTCCCTCGAAGCTGGTGTGGGCACCGATGGCTACCTGAAGCGGCAGGCATTTTTTACCGAGTTTGGTCTGTATTTCTCCCACGACTTTAGCAAAGTCGGCGTTCTCGCGGTCCATCTTGTTGATAAAAACGAGGCGAGGCAGTTTGGCATCTTCACAGTAGCTCCAGACCATCTCCGTGCCGACTTCCACCCCCGAGGCCGCGCAGACCACGATTACGGCACCCTCGCTGACCCGCATGCCCGCCTTGATATCGCCGACGAAGTCGGTATAACCCGGGGCATCGAGAACGTTTATTTTGTTATCCTGCCACTCGACCGGCAGCAGAGACAGATTGATGCTGATTTTACGCTTTATTTCATCGGGTTCATAGTCCGATGTGGTCGACCCATTGTCAACCTTCCCCAGACGTTTAATATTCCCGGCGTTAAAGAGTATTGCCTCCGAAAGAGAAGTCTTGCCGGCGCCGCTGTGGGACAGCAAGACGGTATTGTGAATATTATCCAGTCCGTATTTAGGCATGAAACCACCTGCTCTCTATATTCTTCGCCTAATATTATACCCGCAGACAGCCGAACACGGCAAGCGTTCGTTAAAGCGGTAATTTGCTTTGAAGGAATACGGGACTACTTATCCCATTTGTCCTTGAAGGCTATCTCGGACAGTTCTTTCCTGGGGGGTGCTTTGCCTTCATGGTCGGGCACGCCGACGGGGAAAAAGGTGACTACCCGGTAACCCTCTGGGACGTTGAGGGCTTTCTCCGCCTTGGCGGCGTCAAAGGTGCCGATAATCACCGTGCCCAGTCCCAGCGTGTGAGCCGCCAGTACCATGTTCTGGACGGCCAGGGCGGTATCGAACATATACCAGTCGCCCTTTTCCGTAAAGAAATCCCCGCTGCCCACCCCCGGAGCGGTACCGGACGTGCCCAGTTTGGCGCAGACGACAATGACCACGGGCACGGTCTTAATCATGTTAATCGCCGGATTGTCTATTTCCTTATCCGGCAGCTTGAACCTGAGTAGAGATTCCGCCAGTTTGGACTTAACCTGGGGGTTGCGCACCACAACGAAACGCCAGCACTGGGTATTGGACCAGGAAGGTGCCCAGCGGCCGGCCTCCAGGATAGTCTCGATTTTCTTATCGTCCACCGGGTCGGGTTTATATCTCCGGATGCTTCTCCTGTTATTGATAGCTTCAAATAGTTCCATCTGTTTCCCCTTATTAATTGCTAAATTTATCTTTAAAAATCACATCGGACAGCTGTTTCCGGGGGGAGACCTGTCCTTTACGGTCGGGTATGCCCAGCGGGGTCATGGTAACCACGCAGAAACCGGACGGCACCTCCAGTATTTTGGCGGCTCCGGCAGCGTCGAAATTGCCGACAATCACCGTGCCCAGTCCCAGGGCGTGGGCGGCGAGAGTCAGGTTCTCCATGGCCAGAGCGATATCAAACATATACCAGTACTCTCCCTTATCGGTGACCGGTGTGCCGTCGGGACCGCAGCCCGCTTTGCTTGTTTCGGCGCAGAGGACTATCAATATCGGTGCCTGCTTGATGGCTTTGGAAGCGGCATTTTCCACCAACTCGTTATCGATGGTAATCTTCGTTAGAGTGTCGGCAACCTGAGACTTGATGGCAGGGTCGCGTACCGTAATAAAGCGCCAGCACTGTATATTGCCCCAGGACGGGGCCCAGTGGGCGGCTTCCAGGACAGTTTGTACGGTTTTATCGTCTAACGGGTCGGTCTTATAGTGCCGGATGCTTCTTCTATTCCTGATAGCTTCAAGGATATCCATCAGCTCTCCTCCGTATCTGGATGATAATTATCGTTCCCAGGCGTTTTTACCTATTAAAGAAACGAAGCGGCAACCGCCCAGGTTTTTCACGGTATTCCTGGTTTTATGCCTGGTTACTTTACATAACTCCTGAATATAGCGTGAACCTACCGGGATTATCATGCGACTACCGAGTGTCAGTTGATTCATGAGCTCCTCGGGTATTCTGGGTGCGCCGGCAGTGACCATGATAGCGTCGTAAGGTGCTCCTCGCTTCCAGCCGAGATTCTCCTCGGCGAGATGTATCTCTATATTAGTATACCCCAGTTTCTCCAGTAACGCCCGGGCGGATTTCGCCAGAGAAGGCACCCGCTCAATCGATATCACCATCCTGGCGAGTTCCGCCAGGATGGCCGTTTGATAGCCGCTGCCGGTACCTAATTCCAGGACCTTCTCATCGCCTTTGAGTTCCAGCGCCTCCGTCATCATAGCGATGATGAACGGCTGGGAGATAGTCTGTTCCCAGCCGATAGGTAACGGTTTGTCTTCATAAGCCTGGCGGCGTACCTCCGGGGGGACGAACTCTTCCCGGGGTATACGGGAAATCACTTCGAGTACCCGCCGGTCTTTGATTTCTGAACTCAGGTGTTCCACCAATGTGGCTCTGGCCACCTTATAGTCTATCATAGCCACCAGATAGAGACTAGGATATGATTAAAGATAATATAATAAGGATAATGACAGCGATTGCCGCAAAAAGAGCGATTCTTCGCAGTTCACCTTTAACATAAGGGTTTTGTATCGTTGTGGCCTTTGCCGGAGTTTGAGTAACTCTAGGAGACGGTGGGGTGGCTGCCGGTACCGTCGCTACCGGCATCTCAGTTTTCGCCGGCGGTGCCGCGGTAGTGCCGTGCCGCTGTATGGCCTTGCTCTTCTTACTATGGTGATAGCGTTTGCCTTTACCATGATGCGATTTGCCTGGCATCAGTTGCCTCCTGAAGACTAATCTTTAGCTCTGGGATGGGATTTATCATACGTCCGGCGTACATGCTCGGTAGTCAGGTGCGTATAGACCTGCGTGGTGGATATATTGGCATGCCCCAGCAGTTCCTGGACCGACCTCAGGTCTGCCCCTCCGCTCAGCATATGAGTGGCAAAGCTGTGTCTCAGGGTATGGGGGCTTATCTGGTTGCTTAAGCCGGCTGATTTGGCATATTCCTTTAGTTTTTGCCAGAAACCCTGCCTGGTAAGCCTTTCACCGCGGGCATTCAGGAATAAAGCTATATCTTTCTTGCCGTGAGCTAGCCTGGGGCGGTCTTCGTCAATATACTTCTTAACCGTCATGGCAATTTGCTCATAAAGCGGGATAATACGTTCTTTACGGCCTTTACCGAAACACCGCACGAAATAATCGCCCTCGGTATTAACATCGCCCATATTCAGAGCCACCAGTTCGCTTATCCGCATGCCGCTGGCATACAATAACTCCAGCATAGCCCTGTCCCTTTTTGCTTCGGCTGTAGATAGCTTGGCCGGTTGTTCCAGTAATAGCCGGACCTGGTTGATGGGTATCGGCTTGGGTAATGCCTTCCCCACACTGGGGGAACTCATGTTTTCGGTCGGGTTGTTTTTAATGATACCTTCTGATACCAGAAAGCCGAAGAAGGACCGTCCGGCAGCCACCTTGCGCGCCATGGTGGTGGCGACATAGCCCCTTTCCTTGAGGTCCAGAAGGTAGCCTGACATATTCTGGCGGTTGAAATTGGACCAGCTGGATATATTCTGCTTTTTAGCAAATTCAGCCAGACCCGTCAGGTCATTGCGATAGGCGGCTATAGTGTGTTCGGAATAGCCTTTCTCTACTGCCAGATAATTCAAGAAATTCTCAATTGGCTCTATCATGTTTTCTCCTCATGGTTTGATAATCGCCTCCGCTGGAAGATGATGTCTACTTTTTATATTTTAACATAATATTAAAAACTTAAAAAGTGCCGGAGGATATACTGGTTTTTACCCAGGGGTTAACCCTATCAATCAAAATACCTATGACCAATTAGCTATTGTAAACATTACGAAAGGCATATAAGATGAAATTTGTAAAGGGTATTATAATTGCAGTCTAGATAAGGAAATTCTCTATTATGGCGGAAATCATTAGTGAAGCCGGGAATAGTCTGCGTAGTAATTCACCTGAGTCTGAAGCTCTGCGTCTCATTCCGGAAAGCATGGCACGGAAATACAACGTCTTTCCACTAACCGTCGATGGTAATGTTCTGCGCGTGGCTATGGCGAATCCTTCGGATATCATCGCCCTCGAAGCGCTAGCCAGCAAGAGTAAATTACGTATAGAACCTGAGCCGGCTACCGTTGAGGAAGTCCTCGATGCTATCGATTTTAATTACAAGGGCTACGAAGAGATAGAAAAACATATCTCCAATATATCTATATCCGAAGGCAAAAAAGCACCCCAACAACTTAGTATAGATTCTGCCACCGAGGCTCCGGTAGCTCAAGCCCTGTCGCTGATTATCGATGAAGCCGTGAAAGCCAGAGCCTCCGATGTTCATATCGAACCCGGTGAGGAAAAGGTACGGGTCCGCTACCGTATAGACGGTACCCTCCACGAAATGCTTACTCTCCCGCTGGTGACGATGGCCTCGCTTATATCGAGGATTAAAATCCTGGCCAATATGAACATAGCGGACCATCACCGCCCGCAGGACGGCCAGCTTTCGGTAAAAACAAAGGGACGGCTTATCGATATTCGTGTAGGTATTATCGCCACGGTTTATGGAGAAATGGCCGTATTACGTCTCCTGGACAAGTCAAGGGCAACGCTGGCATTATCTGATCTCGGATTTCTTCCTGAAAGCCTGGAGTTGTTTGAAAAGATGCTCAAAGTACCCTATGGCATCATACTGGTCAGCGGGCCTACCGGGGCGGGCAAGACCACCACTCTTTATGCCTCCGTTAATTCGCTTAACCAGACCGAGCGGAATATCATAACCGTAGAAGACCCGGTCGAGTACCGTTTCTCGAAAGTCAACCAGATTCAGGTCAATCCGCGGGCCGGCGTTACTTTCGCCAGCGGCCTCAGGTCAATACTGAGACTCGACCCCGACGTGATATTAATCGGGGAGATACGGGATGCCGAAACAGCCAATATCGCCATTCAATCGGCGCTTACCGGGCATCTGGTATTATCTTCAATCCACGCCAATGACGCCGCCGGCGTAGTACTGCGTCTTATAGACCTCGGCGTGGAGCCCTTTCTGGTATCGTCAGCCCTTATCGGCGTGATAGCCCAGCGTATGATACGCCGTGTTTGTCCCCATTGCGGTACTCTGGTAGAAGCGACCCCCGAACAGAGTCTTATCTATAGTCAGGAGATGGGGGAGGAAAGAAAAGAATTTCTCCAGGGTAAAGGGTGCAAGTCATGCGCTAACAGCGGATACCGGGGAAGGACCGGTATGTTTGAGATACTCACTACCAGCGATGAAGTGAAGACATTGCTGGTTAAGGGTACCACCGCCAACGAATTGCGGGCGCATGCTATTAAAGGAGGCATGACTACCTTACTCGGGGATGGCATGTTGAAAGTAAAGAAAAACATTACCACCCCGTCCGAGGTTCTACGCAATGCCTATTCCTTCTGATAACTAAATGATTAAGGGCTGAAAACTATGGTTGGGGTGATGAATATCGGAGTAGAGAGCAGATGATTTATCAGTATATAGCCTGCAGTGAATCAGGTGAAATTGTTAAGGGAAAATTAAACGCAACCGGTGAAGACGCGATTACCGAAATGCTCAGCTATGCCGGTTACCGCCTGATTAACCTCAGACCGTATGTCCCGTTCTTCAGCCCGGGGAAATTAGCGTCGCAGTTGTTCCCCGTAAAACAGACTGATATTATATTGCTTTTCCGTCAGCTGGCGCTGCTTCTCGAATCTGGAATAAACATCGTCACCGCTCTGGAATTATTACAGGAACAGATATCAAAACACTCTTTAAAAAAAGTGGTTTACGATATTGTTTCTGATCTTCGCAGCGGTAACCAGCTATCGACCGCCATGAGCCGTCATCCGGATTTTTTTTCACCGATGAGTTGCCGGACACTGAGTATCGGCGAGCAGACCGGTAGTCTGGAGACGATGCTCAATCAAATGGCCGATTATATGGAAAGGGAATTAGAAACACGTAAAGGAATCAAGGGTGCCCTTATGTACCCGGCGATTGCCGCCGTGGTGACCGTCGGGGTGGTGGGCATATTGATGTTTTTCGTGCTGCCTTCTTTCAGTAACCTGTACGGGTCGCTGGGTGCCGAGTTACCCGCTCTGACCCAATACATGATATCTCTTTCGAATATACTACGTGAACACGCTCTGCATATCCTTTTGGGGATATTCATTGTTGTTGGTATGGTCCTCATTTACCTGAGGACAGAAGACGGAAAAATGAAATTAGACATACTGATGTTACGTTTACCTCAACTGGGGAGAGTGAGGTTATTAAATGAGCTTTCCCGCTGCTGCCGGAGTATTTCGCTGTTATTCACGGCCGGTCTTCCTTTAACTGAAATTATGCCTCTGGTCATACAGGGCGCCAGCAACAGGGTCATCTCGCAGGCGCTGTATGGCGTTCAGGTAGAAATGCTCAAGGGAGAAGGGCTGGCTAAGCCCATGGCTAATAATCCCGTCTTTTTACCGATGATGGTACAAATGGTCAAGGTTGGTGAGGAAACCGGTAGCCTGGATACATCATTAATCGCTGTAGCTCAGAATTACGAATCAGAGGCGCAGGAAAAAACGAAGTCATTAATAAACATGATACCTCCGGTTATGACTATTGTAATCGCCGGTATCGTCGGTCTGATCGCCCTGTCAATGGTCTCGGCCATGTATTCGATCTACGGTCAGGCATTTTAATAATCCGAGGATTACAGGAAAGAAATATGAAATTATTAAAATTAAGTAAAACAAGCTGGTTAATCCTGGCGGCGGGTATATTTATCGTTGTGCTGGGCAGCCTGGGTATAGCCCGTTCCGGGCAGCTTCAAGAAAAAGGCACCCTGGATGAAGAACTGCGTATTTCTACGATGACGCTAGAAAAACTGAAAGCTTCAGATACAGGGGGGAACCTGGATATTCTTCAGCAGAGAATAGAAGAAGAACAGGTGTTGCTTGATGAGGCTATGAGAAGGCTAGACCAGACAGTAGTGAGTGTTGACGTATCCGAGGAACTCTTCCTTATCGCCGATTATTGCGGGGTTGTCATCACGAACATGAGCACTACACCAATCAAGCCGAATAAATACGAGGGCATCGGACTTGACACGACAGCAATGAGTGTTAACGTAGATGGAGAACTGCCTGATCTGGTTGCTTTTGTTCACAGTCTTAATAATGACTATACTACCGGTCTGGTTAGATCGGTACAGATAAATATTCCCGATTCTTCCAGCAGTAATGAAACCCCGTCTTTAAGTGTTCAATTAACTATATACTCATATGAGGGACAGAATAATGGCTAGTAATACAACGAGTCTGTATA
>CAYVPT010000047.1:6732-11377 GCA_964453865.1 uncultured Dehalococcoidaceae bacterium | reverse complement strand
TCTCAAACAGGTTTATCTACAATACACTTTTTATACATTGCTTGAGAGGGGGAAGTAATCTGAGAGGGGGCTGACGCCCCCTCTCGCTAAGCACTCCCCTTTGGGGGAGGGGTGAAAGACTACGGGCTAAGCAGTAGATAATACGAGGGTGGTACGGGTGGGAATAGATAACACACGAGGGGCGAATGGGGAGGGGCTAATGTAAGTTACAACAGGAAGACAGCGTCTATGACAGTTCAGCCAGGGAACCGGCCACATTAATACTGCCCTGACCGGTACCGGCGATATCAATAGCATCACAGCCGGACTCGATAGCCCGGCGGACTTCATCGTTGAGATTACCATCGCCGTTGGTATCGGTCATCACGGGAAACAGCAGCGCGGCCAGTCCGCTGACAAAAGCGGCGGCGAAGGAAGTACCGTGCTTGTACCCGAAACTGTTACCGGGCAGAATACAATAGATATCGAAGCCGGGGGCAGCCACATCCACCCAGTCGCCGTAATTTGCCAGGGGCGCCAGGGTGCCGTTTTCGCGGATGGCGGTAACGGCCATGCAGTTCTCGTAGGAAGCCGGATAGACCGTCTGCGAATCGCCGTCATTACCGGCGGCAGCAATAACGACAGCCCCGCTATTCCAGGCGTAGTCCACCGCCTCTTTCAACGCGGTCGTGCCTTCTTTTAATTCAATGCTGATATTTATCACTTTAGCGCCGTTATCAACCGCCCAGGTGATACCCTCAGCCAGAGCGGAAGCCCGGCACTTGCCTTTATCATCAGCTACCTTAACGTTAATCAGGTAACTCTCCGGCGCCAGACCCACAACACCCAGGCCATCATCAGCCGCGGCAATAATACCGGCGATGGGGGTACCGTGACCATAGATGTCATCAGAAGTAGAGGTTCCAGCCAGATCAATCCCGGCAACTACCCTCCCGGATAACTCTTCATGGTTTTTATCAATACCGGTATCAAGCACGGCCACCAGTACGGTGGAATCGGTAACAGCATTCCGGGCAGGAGGTAAAGCGTTTATCTTTTCCAGCGCCCATTGCGGCTCGGAGTCCGAAGTAATTTGAGGACTCGATACACTACCTGAATCGTGAAGAACGGAAGTTTTATTTGGCTGTGGAACCGGTCTATCGGTCTTCTCGGTTTCGGTGGTGCTGTTTGTTTGGACCGGCGCATTGATTTCAACATCAGGAACGTAATCGGCAAGTACGTAGCTTTCGGAGACAGCGTAACTCACGCCAATTCCCTGCCAGCTGGCAAGCACACTGACAAAAAAGAGCGTCAGCAACAGGCACGTTCTCCGAGGTATTTTCACTATATTTAATGTTATTCATAACTGCTGTCCACGATGAATCACCTAATGGTCACAATACTATTAGTATTTTGGTATATAGTACCCGGCAGAAACGTAACAAACGCTACTATTACGCCATTTTTCATCACCGATATTAACCTTTTTGTACTTTTGTCCACTTTTGTTGTATTATATTGTGCTTGCGTTTGTAGCCATCAGGTAATTGAGTTACCTATAATCAGACTTACTTTAAACCCGAATACTACCTTTTTCTAACATTACCAGATTAGTATTGATAAAGGAGAACCAGACAAAGCTGCCTGTCCGGATTGCCATCATAAACAACAGGCACTCAAATCTCGAGATGAACCGGAATAAAATCCGGCGATAAAGGATGACAAATGAGTAGATTTTCTTTCCTTTTAATCCTGGTAGTATTGGCGCAGGTTATCTTTCCACCCGCCGTAGCAGCCGGCACATGTGATCCCGATATATACGTCACGCCTACGACGGTTGATTTTGGTTCAATTCCGGTAGGCACCATCAGCTTGCCGGAGACGATAACCGTGACCAATGAAGGAAATGCCGACCTGGAAATAATTGATATAGTCATTATTGGTGTGGATGCTTCTGAATTTTTTATTGCCAGCGTGAACACAACCTCCCCGATAATACCCCCCGGAGGTTCAGCCAGCGGTACTGTAAAATTTGCGCCTGTTTCCATCGGCAGCAAATCAGCCCATCTGATTATCTACTCGAATGACCCCTGCGAGGGATGTGTTGACGTTAAGCTGAAAGGTGCCGCCTGCGAAGCGCCTCCTGACGAGCCGGATATCTCTGTAAACCCGACCGATATCGACTTCGGTGACGTAGAGGTGGGTTCCCCGAGTTCACCCCGGAATGTAACCGTTACCAATGACGGTGACGCCGACCTGATAATTGGCAACCTGACGATTAATGATAGCCAGTTCTCTATCTCCAGCGGCAATATCTCCGGCCAGACACTAGTACCCGGAGCATCAGAAAATATTACCCTTATCTTTACACCCAGCGCTACCGGAGGACAATCAGCGAATTTAATAATACCCTCTAACGACCCCGATGAAAGCGAAGTTACAGTATCGCTCTGCGGCACCGGTATTTTTACTCCACCCGTTGAGCCGGATATCTCCGTAAGCCCGACCGAAATCAATTTCGGCTCGGTGCCGTCAGGGTCGTCCAGTTCGCCGAGGATTATTACCATTTCGAACGTGGGAACCGCCAACTTGTTTATTCAGGATATCGGTACGGGTAGCTCTCAATTTGTGATAATCAGCGACAATGCCACCGGCCAATCACTGGCTCCCGACACCTCGGCAAATATCTCCGTTATTTTCAGTCCCACTTCCACCGGTTTTAAAGAATCCCTTCTGGGCATCTTATCAGATGACCCGGATGAAAATTTAACCACGGTTTATATTTATGGAACCGGTACTCCATCCCTGGTGCAGGATATTGCCGTAACTCCAGTGCTCATAGATTTCGGCCAGGTCCCGGTAGGCTCGTCAAGCAGTGACGAAATAGTTACGATAACCAACGAAGGAACTGCCGCTCTGACTATCGGTACTCTCAGCATCCTGGGCGTTAATCCCGGGCAATATACCATCATCAGCGACAATGCCTCGGGACAGGTCCTTTCGCCCGGTGTCTCGGCTAATGTTTCTTTGCGATTCGTACCCACGACCACCGGCCATAAAATAGCCGAACTGAACATCCCGTCCGACGACCCGGATGAAGACCCGGTGACCGTTGCCCTGGACGGCAACCGGCCACCACCGCCACCTCTGGAACCCGATATCGACGTTTCACCGCCGACAGTTGACTTCGGTGCTGTGCTCATCGGGGCATCGAGCGGCAGTGAGAATGTTACCGTTACCAATAACGGTACCCTCAACCTGATAATCGGGAACTTAACCATTAACGATGACCAGTTCTCTATCTCCAGCGGCAATATCTCCGGCCAGACACTGGTACCCGGAGCATCAGAAAATATTACCCTTATCTTTACACCCACCGCTGCCGGAGGACAATCAGCCAATATAACGATGCCTTCCAATGACCCCGACGAAAATCCGTTTAACGTTCCCCTGTCCGGAACCGGAATAGAACCCGATATCTTGATAGAACCGGCTACTGTAAACTTCGGCCCGGTACCCGTCGGTTCTTCCAGCTCTCCGGAAACGGTTACCGTGACCAATATCGGGAATGCCCCGCTGCAACTCGGTACGTTTCACACCGCCGGCGCCGGCTTCGACCAGTTTAATATTTCCAACGACAACGCCTCGGGCACGACACTAGCTCCAGGAGAAAACGCCACACTCCAGGTCACCTTCAATCCGTCTTCGGCGGGAAGTAAAACCGCCGGCCTGGAAGTATCATCCAATGACCCGGATGAACCAACCGCATCGATAACGCTTACCGGTACCGGGATAGTGCCCAATATCAACGTTACTCCTCTGGATTTAAACCTCGGCTCGGTTCCGGTGAATTCATCGAGCGCACCGGGAGTGATTACCGTTTCCAATACCGGCGAAGCGCCTCTTGATGTAGGAACTATTCAGATAATAGGAGCGGATGCCGGATATTTCTCGATAGAAAGCGACAACGTCTCCAATCAATCACTGGCAACTGGCGTCTCCGCCAATATCTCCGTGAGATTTAATCCTACGGTTGCGGGTGTGGTGGGAGCGCAGCTATATATCCCGTCGAACGACCCGAATGAGCCTTCCGCATACGTTACCATACACGGCACGGGTATCGAACCCGATATCGATGTCAACCCGACAACAATCGACTTCGGTTCTATTGAGGTCGGGCTTTCGAGCGTATCCAGCGTCGTTAACGTCACCAACAACGGCACCGACAACCTGATGATAGGCACTATCACCATCGTCGGAGCCAATCCACTTGATTTCAATATCGTCAGCGATAATGCCTCCAGCCAGACATTGAGTCCCGGGGCGTCGGCTAATGTCTCGGTACGGTTCAACCCGACGACTGCTGGCATTAAAGGCGCCGAACTACAGATACCCTCTAACGACCCCGATGATAACCCGGCTTTTGTTACGTTGTCCGGAACGGGTGTAATCAGCCCGGACACTAACTCTGTCTCTTTCGAGACTTATCCCGGGTCTACCGGCTCTATTACCTTCGACGGCACCGTCTATTATGATATGGATAACACCTCGGTCGTTGACGGTACCTATAACATCGTCGCTAATGTCCCGGCCGGCTTTACCTTCAGTCACTGGCGCTACTCCGGCGGTGTCTCCGTCGCCAACCCCTCTGCCGCTGCCACTACCT
>CAYVPT010000047.1:0-6632 GCA_964453865.1 uncultured Dehalococcoidaceae bacterium | reverse complement strand
CCGTTTCC
Source organism: uncultured Dehalococcoidaceae bacterium (assembly GCA_964453865.1). Classification (GTDB taxonomy): domain Bacteria; phylum Chloroflexota; class Dehalococcoidia; order Dehalococcoidales; family RBG-16-60-22; genus CAYVPT01. Next base: position 6,624 of record CAYVPT010000047.1, on the reverse strand, counting down.
GACAACGGCTGGCTGGAAATGGTATTGTCTCCTGCCGATGGCCCGGACACTAACTCTGTCTCTTTCTATACCGTCCCCTGGTACACCGGTTCTATTACCTTCGACGGCACTACCTACTATGATACCGATTTCACCTCGGTCGCTGACGGTACCTATAACATCGTCGCTAATGTCCCGGCTGGCTTTACCTTCAGTCAGTGGCGCTACTCCGGCGGTGTCTCCGTCGCCAACCCCTCTGCCGCTGCCACTACCTGCTCCGTTTCCGACAACGGCTGGCTGGAAATGGTATTGTCTCCTGCCGATGGCCCGGATATCACGGTTACACCGATGTCGTTGGACTTCGGATTGGTTGAGGTCGGCTCATCGAGTTCAACCGAAAACGTAACGGTCACCAATGAGGGCGCCGCCAATTTGATTATCGGTAACCTTTCTATCAACAACAACCAGTTCAGCGTCACCAGCGGTAATATCTCCGATCAGACACTGATACCCGGAGCTTCGGCCAATATTACTGTCGGATTTACTCCCGGTTCCACCGGGGCGCACTCGGCCAACCTGACCATACCCTCTAACGACGCCGATGAAAACCCGGTTAACGTTCTCCTGTCAGGCAACGGCACCGAACCTCCGACAACCGAGGCCGACCTGGAAATTACCAAGACCGACAGTCCCGACCCCGTGGCTTTCGGGGATAACCTCACCTATACCCTCACCGTCATTAACCACGGGCCGTCCAACGCCACCAGCGTGAACGTTACCGATGTGCTGTATCCCTATTTAGTCTACGTTTCCTCCAATACCTCGGCCGGTTCGGTTAATGCCACAACCGATTTTCCATATTGGAGTGTTAACTGGGACATCGGCAACCTTGCCAGCGGCGATAACGTTACCCTGGACATCGTTGCCACCATAAATCCGCTTCTACCAATCTTCGGGATATTTACAACAATGGATACGATTTCCAACATCGCTACGGTGACGGGAAATGAAGACGACCCAAATATCGACAACAACACCGCCAGCGAGGATACCGGACTCCTGACCACCGACCTAGAAATCACCAAGACCGATAAAGAGGACCCGGTGATGTTCGGGGACAACATTACCTGGTATATCACGGTCACCAACAACGGGCCATTAGATGCAACCGATGTGGTGGCGTTAGACCTGTACACGCCTGGATTTATTACTATTAAAGCGACTGAACCTTCGACAGGAACGGTAAGCCAGACGCCGCCGCAGTGGCTGGACGATGTCTTTCAGCAGTTTGGCGCTAATATAACCTCGATTTCTGGTGGACTCTCGGTCCTCTACTGGGATATCGGCGACCTAGCCAGCGGTGCCTCGGCCAACCTGACGATTATCGCTTCGGATAACCTGACCTCTTTGGCTCCGGCTAACACCACATGGGCATTATCACCCGCCGTGGCCGGCTTCTTATCCGTGATATCCGGTAGTGGGTTTCAACCGCCTGAGTTTCCGTATCCCAATTTAGCGGGCGTATTAAGCACCACGCTAGACTCCGATGCCAGTAATAATATGGTAGTGGAGACCACCACACTCAGTTTGAACCTGCCCGAGACCGACCTTGAAATCACCAAGACCGATGATCCCGACCCGGTAGCTTCTGACGGCAGCGTTACCTATACTGTAAATATCAAGAACAACGGCCCCGAAGACGCCCCTAACGTATATGTCTTTGATACCTGGCTGGCATCCTCACTCATCTTACAGTCGGTTACCCCATCGGTGGGAACCACGAACCAGACAATACCGCAATGGCTGCTGGACGTATTTTCTCCGGGAGGAGGCACCCCGACCATTGGCGATAACTACCTGTGGTGGGAAGTCGGCCCTCTACCCAGCGGCGCCTCGGCTAACCTGACTATCGTGGCTATCGTAAACGTCACCTTGGCTATGCAGACGCCGTATATTTACAACGCGGCCATGGTATTCGGTGATGTGCGGGACATCGATCCTTCGAATAATATAATAATGGTGGATACCAGCATCGGTGTGGCCGACCTGGAAATCAGCAAGACCGACAGCCCCGACCCGGTAGCCTTCGGCGACAACCTGACCTACACCCTTACCGTCACGAACAACAGTCCCGTCCCCGCCGCCGGTGCCAGAGTTATCGATAACCTGCCGGACGGCACCACCTTCCTGTCAGCAAATCCGTCAACCGGCACGTACACTCACTCGTCAGGCAACGTTACCTGGGATATCGGCGATATAACTGCGGGCAATACTGTGAACATGACCATCGTCGTTACAGCACCTTCTTCTCCCGGCGATATCACCAATACGGCTACTGTCTCCGGCAGCTACTTTGACCCGGTAATGGGGAATAATATTGCATCGGCAAACACGACACCGGTCCCGCCAAACAGCGCCGACCTCGTAATAACCAAGACGGACAGCCCCGACCCCGTAGCAACCGGCGGGAACCTGACCTACACGGTTACGGTCACGAATAACGGACCGGCCGACATGGGTTCCTTTACGGTTTCCGACGACCTGCCGGACAGCGTGCTATTCCAGTCCGCCAACGCGTCAATAGGAACAGCGTACGAATCAACCGGAATTGTATACTGGAATATCGATTCTCTAAACAGTGGCTCCTCGGTCAACATGACCATTACCGTCACGGCGCCTCTGGAAACGGGGATAATCATCAATTATGCCGAAATCCTCGGCGAATATGCCGAGGCTATCCCGGGGAATGAGTTCGTATCCGAGAATACCACGGTCGCCCTGCCTACCGATGCCGACCTTGAGATAACCAAGACGGGTAGCCCGGACCCGGTGTACGCCTTGGAAGACCTGACCTATGTCCTGACCGTGACCAACAACGGGCCGGCCGACGCCACCAGCGTCAACGTGACGGATACTCTGCCGCCCGGCGTCACCTACAAATCATCAGTTCCCACGGGTAACTTCAACAGCGCGAACGGCACAGTGAGCTGGAACCTCGGCAACCTTGCTGCTGGCGCTAACACCACCCTGACCATCATCGCGTCAGCGCCCGGCGTGTCCGGCGATATAACCAACACGGCGGTCGTGTCCGGCGCCGAGCAGGACCCCGTCCCTGGCAACAATGAGGCTACAGCTACTACGAAGGTAGACAAACCGATTATCATCTGGCTAATAGACCTCGCCATCGAAAAAACAGACAGTCAGGACCCGGTACTAACCGGCGATAACCTGACTTATACACTTACCGTTACGAACAAAGGTCTAATCGATACTGTCGGCGTCACCGTGACCGATAACCTGCCGCCCGAGGCAACCTATCAAACACACAACACGGTAACAGGCACGGCCAGCCACACTTCCGGCAACGTGACGTGGAATATCGGCAGCTTGGCGACCGGCGATTCGGCCAACCTGACCATCACCGTCACGGCGCCCACTGAGGAGGCCGTGCTCAGGAACGTCGCCAGCGTGACCGGTACAGCGGACATCGATGGGGGCAGCGATGATATCGTAATAGAAATTAACCCCTTTGATAATACGGCCATAGAGTTTACCACGGTCCTGACATCTATCAATACCCCGGATATCACGGTTACACCGATGTCAGTCAATTTCGGCTCTATAAATGTTGGCTCAACGAGCGCGACCAGGACCGTTACCGTATCCAATAACGGTACCGCCAACCTGATTATTGGCAACCTTACTATCAATAATAATCAGTTCGCCATTACCAGCGGTAATATATCCGGTCAAACACTGGGCCCCAGTGCCTCGGCTAATATCACGCTAACCTTTGCTCCAGGTTCTACCGGGACGCACTCGGCCAACTTAACCATTCCTTCCAACGACCCGGACGAAAACCCGGTGAATGTTCCCCTGTCAGGCAGCGGGACTACCTCTCCGCAGCCGCCTCCGCATTTCACAGGGTCATCACCGGCACAACCGGCACCTAACTACTTTACGGTAGATTTCCTGGGTAAAATCACCCAGGAGCTGGCCACCAATGACGGACGCCCGATAAAACGCATGGAGGCACCCAGTCCGGATGATACTCACCTGCTCGAAATAGAAGAGTATACCGGAGCTACCGATAATACCGGCAGCATCGTGACCTTGATAGAAATCAGGGAAGCTGTAGCGCCGGAGTTCCCGGAAAATACGAGATTAGTGGGCAAAGCTTTAGAGTTCAAACCCACGGGGACAGCTTTCGATAAATCTATAAGACTCACGCTCGGTTATAATGTGAACGACCTGCCCGAGAATGTTGTATCCGTCGGCGCGGCGTACTTTTCCGTCAAAGACGGCTGGATATATCTCCAGACCGAGACCACCAGCGTTGCCGAGCTGGGCAAGCTGACCGCCCCGGTTGATCACTTCACCGTATTTGCCGTCCTGGCCGAGGTCGCCATACCCGTTCCTCCGGAACCCACGCCACCGGCTCCACCGGAACCAACGCCGCCGGCTCCACCGGAACCCCTACCGGCTCCCGCGCCTGCCCTGTTCACGCTGAGCAAACTGTCCATCACGACCTCGGTTACCAGGTACTATGAAAACGTGTCTTATGTGGTCAGGACCGGCGAAGAAGCGCTTATCACCGTTGATGTTACCAATAACGGAGGTCAGCCCGGCAGCTACACCGCTATCCTGATTATCAACGGAGAGGAGCGGGATAGAAAAGAGGTCGCTCTCGAACCGGGGCAAACCGGGACGGTATCGTTCACAATTACGGACAACGAGCCGGGGACTTATGACGTGGTCATCGGCAACCTGGCGGGAGACTTCCTGAGTAAGCTCTGGATTAACTGGTGGCTCGCGGCGGGGTCTACCGCGGCTCTGATCCTTATAATCTGGCTGGTCTGGTACCTCATTAAGAGGAAAAGGCAGCAAATTTGATATAATATGGGTAGCGCTGCAAAGGGAGTACCCACACCATGAAATCACTGAATGTACTGGTTATCACTCCTGCCTTCGACAGGTCTTTCCCACAGGCAGACCAGGAAACCCTGAAAAAAATCGGCCGCGTCAGCCTCAAAATAAGCGTCAAAGACGCTTCATCTCTGGTGGCTGCCGAATTTCGTGGAGATAATTCGTCCAAAAAGGAACTCAACGCCCTCCTGGCCAGGGCTGATGTTATTTTCGGCTTTATCCCTCCCCAGGACATCCTGACCAGAGCTCCCCGGCTTGAATGGATACAGATGATGTCCGCCGGGGTTGACCGTCTCAGAGCTACCGAAATCTGGCATAGTGAAGTGATGATAACCGGGGTCAGCGGTATCCACGCCACGCCCATCGGCGAATTCGTCCTCGAGTTGATGCTCATGTTCGCCAAAAAGGCACCGCAATGTTTCCAGATGAAGCAGAATCACGAATGGCGAAGGTTCATGCCGATGGGTCTGCACGGTAAAACGGTAGGCATCGTCGGGCTGGGGCATATTGGACGGGAGATAGCACGACTGTCCAAAGCCTTTGGTATGAAGGTTATCGCCACCCGCCGGTCGGCAAAAATAATCGCCAGCGCCAGGTATGTGGACAAGCTGTATCCTGCCACGAAACTGCCATCGCTATTGACGCAAAGCGATTTCGTCGTGGTATCCGTGCCGTTGACTAAAGAGACTTTCCAGCTTATCGGTGAAAAGGAACTCAAGGCGATGAAGCCGACCGCCTACATTATCAATATTGCCCGGGGCAATATCATCGATGAAAAAGCGCTCATTCGTGCCCTCGAGGAGAAAGAAATTGCCGGGGCGGGTCTGGATGTTACCACCAAGGAACCACTCCCCGCTGAGAGCCCTCTCTGGGATTTCGATAACGTTATCCTGAGTCCCCACGTTTCCGGGGGTATGGAAGAATACGTCGCCCGCGCTACCGACCTGTTCTGCGATAACCTCAAGCGCTACCTTACCGGCAGGAAACTGCGGAACGTTATCGACCGAACCAGAGGTTACTAGAAACAAGTTCCGCTATTTTAGTAATTAGCACCGGATACAGCTAGGGTAAAACCTGCATTACCGTGCCGTCGGCGGTAAAATTATAAGTGCAGTCCGTCCTCAGCCGGTTATTTTCCAGTCCTAGCAGGTAGTCCGTCAGTAACAGAGGCGGCGTATCGCTGGTGCAGACCAGACCCATATCAGCGGTGGGGCCGACCGGTTCTAACGTCCCCGTGGAGCTATCGTAGAGCATTTCAATTACAGCCGTTTGAATATTGTGCAGCTCTAAATCACGCGACTCAACCTTGCCTTTATCAAACATCTTGCCGATACTGGGAAGGGCCACGGCTGAAAGTGTACCCAGTATTCCCACGATAACGAAAATTTCCAGAAATATTACGGCTATATTTTTGTCCTGCATTTTAACGCCGTTCCGCCAACACTCATTACTAAAGTAATCACCCCGTTATAGTACTAAGGTAACGGTTGTCCCTGAAAAAAACATCGATGGAAATCACTGTTTTACTGAGGGCTATCACCTTTTTTCACAATGAGAGTCAACCCTTAAACAAAATAGAGGATTATCTGCTTTTCAGGCAGGATAAAGTGTATTACAGTAAATTCGTAAAAATGGGTAAAAACGCTTTATTCATAAAAAATACCACTTTATACCCTCCGGTGGACGAGATTCTCACCGAAGCCGGGTACCGGGTAGATG
>CAYVPT010000046.1:9002-11456 GCA_964453865.1 uncultured Dehalococcoidaceae bacterium | reverse complement strand
AGGTCTTCTTCGGGGACGGACTTGGTGACGTAGCCGGCTTCCTCGGCCTCTTTGCCGCTGATGGTGCGGCCGGTGAGGAGGATTTCCTCGACCTTCTTGGTGTGGCCCATGACCAGCTCGATAGGCAGGGTGGGCAGACCGCCGAAGGCGAGCCGCTGGCCCATCTGGGAGAACTTGGCGTTATCGGCGCAGACGACGATATCGGCGGCCTTGGTGATGTAGAGTCCGGCTTCGATGGCCCAGCCGTGGACCTGTACCATGACGACCTTGTTGCAGTCGAGTATGGCCTGCGGGAATCCGTAGAGCTGGTCCTGGTCGGTCTGGAGCCTGATTCTCTGGCTGGGTTTGACGCCCTTGGCGCCACCGTAGACGCGGTAGACCATGGAGAGGTCGAACCCGGCGCAGAAGTTCCGGCCGGCACCCTTGAAGATGACCACGTTACAGTCATCGTCATGGTTGATTTCCCACATGGCTTTCTTGATATCGCCGGTCATGTACTCTTCGCCGATGCTGATGCTGTTGTTCTTATCCGGCCGGTTTAGGGTGAGATAGGTGACTTTCGGGTATTCCTTGTCTTTTTCCAGTAGAATGCTTTCGTATTTTGGATAAGCCATTGTTTTCCTCCGATTTTAGTTTTTTATCTTAATAACAGTGAAGTTAGTTTTTACCTTATCAGTCTTGCCTGTTCAGGACCAGTGAGGGCAAGTTGGATTTTAACTTCATAACCAATGCGGGATGTCAACTGCTGTCAAAACCGTAGATTGGCTGAGGCAGCGTTACATGCCCTGTATAAATTGAAAATGCTTTCTTTCGTCCCTTGAGCAGTCCCATATCACCTATATAGTTATGATATCCCGAAAAGGTCGGTAGTCTTTACAGTGGGTGGGGACGGAAAAAGCGCGCAGGTGATAAGTAGCCGAGGTATCATCTCCAATAATAATGTCCCCTTTGCTTCCCGGACACAATTATTCCATCTATAAGAGATTGTGCCACTTCATTTTACTGTAAACAGTGTAACGATGTCAAACGTAATTCAGGAGAAGTGTTCATAAAACACTTTATAGCCGATACAGGCAGATAGAAGAGATTGTTATCGAACGGTGTGTACCTAGGTTTTCCTTTGCCGGGAACCCCAGGGATAAAAAATGAGGAAAAGTACGGCGAAGACGGCCTCCACACCGAGAACCAGGCCCATAGCCACATTGAAACCGATGAATTCGTTTAATATCGCGTAGATACTGACGGCTAATGAGAGGAGGATTTGAGTGATGGCGAACTTGACCCAGTTCATCTGCGGTTGCGTGTCACGCCCGGCGACCACCAGCCAAACGCCCGCGGCAATGTAGATTGCCCCCAGTGCCGCCATAAACCATTTGGCATAGCCGATGACTTCGATATGATTCCACATTTTTGCCATTTGTTCCGGGGCAATGACACCGGCAAGACCGGTCAGGATGAGTACTACACCATAGGCAACCAGGATTCCCTTTAAAGTCTTGGTCATATTTCACCTCCTTATCGGCGAAATGGCAACGTGTATTCGGTTGTTAATGTTATCGCGGGTTTTTCTGTGCATTATCGTAAATCGTTCTGGCGGTTCTCTGTTCTTCCGCCGTCAGCACGGTCACTTTTCCGGCGGCCAGGGCGAGCAGGTAAACAGCGGCTATCTTTTCCAGGAGCTCACTGGAGTTGAAGGCTTCTGTCATATCGCGTCCGGTACCTATTGCCCCGTGATTGGCCAGCAGCACAGCACTGCGGTCTCCCAGGGCGATTACGGCGTTATTAGCCAGTTCCGAGCTGCCGCTTGGGGCGTACCCGGCCAGCTTTATCTCGCCGCCAAGATAAGCAACCTGTTCATCGAGGATAGGCGGTATGTTCAGTCCGGCCACAGCCACGGCGGTAGCCGATACCGAGTGGGTATGAATGATAGCGTTGATATCCTGCCTGGCCCGGTAGATGCCGATGTGCAGCGACGTTTCTATCGACGGGGGCAGGTCACCTTCGACTTTCTGATTATCGAAGTCTAAAATCTGGATATCATCGGCAGCGAGGGTGTCGTATTGTCTTGAACTGGGGGTAACGGCCAGCAGGTGGCGGTTGCCTTCCGGGGCCAAACGGAGGCTGACATTTCCCGCCGTCCCCACGACGAGTCCTTTGGCGAGCATTTTACATGCTGTTTCCAGCACCAGTTTTTTTTCTTTAAGCCACCGGCTCATTTTATTGACCTGAAGAAATACACTATTATCGATAATTGTAATACAGGACGGTCTTCCTGTCCAGTTTTATAGACAATTGTAGTATTTACTTTTAGCTGACGGTTGATAATCTCGCCCCTTTATCCCCCTAACCCCTCGGTTGTTATCTTTTCCCACCCTGGCCGCCCGGTGTCATCTTCTGCTTATCCCGTAGTCTTTTACCCCTCCCCCCAAAAGGGTAGGGCGCAGCGAGAGGGGG